>WRLS01000019.1 GCA_009776345.1 Oscillospiraceae bacterium
AATGGGGGTTCGGGGTCTCCCCGGCGCGTTTTGGTTACTTTGCCGCGTTGCAAAGTAACTGCCCCCGCGGCATGAGCGGGTGGGCAGTGCGCAGCTACAATGAGAAATAGGCATATTGCAGGCACAGGGCTTGCACCTGTTTTTTTCCAAAAACATCTTTCAAAAAATAATATAATATGTTATACTGTTATTTGTGATTTTTGAAGGGGGCGGGCCGCCATGAACCTTGAACGCGTGCTGATCGCAATAGCCGCCGTGCTGTTTGCCGGTGCCGGCATATATGTGGCGCGCCATCTCCTGCTCAATGTCCTCAACCCCGACGGCAAGGGCGCACATCGCAAAACCGCGGCCATCCTGCAAAAATACGCCCTGATACGCGGGTTTAAGGTTTTATCCGGCGTTACGCTGCGCTTTAAAGGCGATGCTTTCACGATCGAGAATATGCTGGTGGGATTTTTCGGCATACTTATCGTATCTACAATGGGCGGGCGCGGCGAATACTACGGGCAAATTGACGGCAAGCAGTGGCAGCGCGTTTTGGGGGATGAGAAAAAATCCTTCCCGAACCCCATCGCGGAGCAGGACAGGGCGGTTGCGGCACTGCGCGGCGTGCTTTCGGCGAAGAAGCTTTATAATATCCCGATAGAGGGCCTGGTTTACCTGTCAAGCGGCTCGAAGAAAACATCGCTTTATGTCACGCACGGCGGCAGGATACTGCTCCCGGGGCAGCTTGCGCCGTATCTGCGCAGGACAAAATTCGACAAAGACACCGGGCTGGATGTGGGGAAAATCGAAGCGGCGGTAAGGGAAAACGCAGGATAAGGGGGACGACATGGCTTTTGGCGTCGAAAACAAAATATACGGCATGGCGATACCCGCCGAGGTTAAAAAAGATATTGCGTTTACCGCAAATACGCTGCTGCAAAAATTCGGGGAAAACATCGGCAAAATCATTTTGTTCGGCAGCTATGCCACGGGAAAGTATCAGCCCGACAGCGATATCGACATCGCGGTTTCGTTAAAAATCCTGCCCGAAATAAAGCAAAGGCGGCAGTATACCGAAGCGGTTGACATTGACAGGGAGCTGGACCTGCTTTTCTGCTCTGGTGAGCAGCTTTTAAGCAATGAGTATGTATACGGGCGCATCAACGAGCAAGGGGTCGTGCTGTATGAACAGTTATAAGGAGCTTGCCTTATACGACATGAAGTCAGCCGAGGCAAATTATAATTATGAGCTGTGGAATAAAGTAGGCAGGGAATGTCAGCAGGTCTGCGAAAAATACCTTAAATATTATCTGCAGGAAAATCATTTGCTGTCCAATGAGCTGGGAAGGACACATAACTTGAGAAAGCTTATGCGGGCTATAGTAAATTTCGACAAAGACATTTGCAAGGATTTATCGGTTGTCGGGGGCTATTATTTCGAAGCCAATTATCCGGGGGACAGCTTTATTATGTTAGATAGGGAAATGGCTGACGAAGCGATTGAAACGTCCCGCAGGCTAATCACCTACATCGACGGCTTGGCTGAAAGCGGGCAGACAAAAATAGAGGAGGGTGAAGATGGCTAAAACCTTCGAGACTACCGGCATGGATCACTCCGTCCCGTATTTCGGCGTGATAATGGACAAAAAAGACACCGCCGTTTACCCAAAATATGACCTCCCGCCCGGGTATTCGCTTTCGCATTACAAGCCCGGCTTCGAGCAGATGTGGATAAAGCAGAAAGCCGCTGTCGGTGAATTTGAAAAAGAAGAAGCCGCGCAGGCCGTATTTCGGCGGGAATATCTATACGGCAGTGACCGGGAAGGACAGGCCCCCGGTAAAATCACACCGGAGGAGGTGCAATCCGCGCCGCTTTATAAACAGCTCTGCGAAAAGGTCCTCTTTATTTTGGACGCGGACGGCGGGCTTGCGGCAACCGGCGCCATTTGGGACGGGAACCACTTCGGCAAGATATATCAGCGGCTGCACTGGGTGTCCGTGCCGCCCGCCCATCAAAACAAAGGGCTGGGCAAGGTAATCGTATCAAAGTTGCTGGACCTTTACAACGCGCTCGGCTACAGCGGCTACATCTACCTTACATCGCAAACATGGAGCTACAAGGCGCTTAACATATACAGCCGGTTCGGGTTTTGCCCGTACATAGGCGAAAAACCGCAAAATTGGGATGATGACGGCTTTGAAAAAAACAACGCGAAAGCATGGGAAATCATATCCGATAAAATAAATTCTTACGGGAGGCAATAAGTATGTCAATGGTTTACAATTTTTCGGCGGGGCCGTCTGTTTTACCGGAGCCTGTACTAAAGCGCGCGGCGGCGGAAATGATGGACTACAAAGGCTCTGGCCAGTCTGTCATGGAGATGAGCCACCGCTCCAAGGTGTACGACGAAATCATCGTTTCTTGCCGGGCTTCTCTGCGCAAGGTCATGGGAATCCCCGATAACTACAAGGTTTTGTTTTTGCAGGGCGGCGCGTCCTCCCAATTCACAATGGTGCCGATGAATTTGCTCACAAAATCCGGCAAGGCCGATTACATGGTCACAGGCCAATTTTCCGGCAAGGCCTATGAAGAGGCAACTCGCTACGGCGAAATAAATCTTATAGCGTCAAGCAAGGACAAAAACTTTACCTATATCCCGGAGCTTGACCCGGCAAAATGCAGCCCCGACGCGGATTATTTCCATATCTGCTACAATAACACCATCTACGGCACGCGCTTTAATTATATCCCGGAAACCGGGGATGTGCCGCTGGTTGCCGATATGTCGTCCTGCATCCTCAGCGAGCCGTATGACGTAAGCAAATTCGGCTTAATTTACGCAGGCGCGCAAAAGAACATGGCGCCCGCCGGCCTTACCGTTGTTATAGTACGGGATGATTTAATCGGCAGCCCCATGGAAAAAATCCCCGCAATGTACGACTACAAGCTTATGGCGGACAACGACTCCATGTACAACACGCCGCCAACCTACGCCATCTACATTTGCGGGCTTGTGCTTGACTGGATAACCGAAAGCTTCGGCGGGCTTGAGGGCATGAAGGCGCATAACGAGAAAAAAGCCGCTGTCCTGTACGATTATCTTGACAGCTCAAAGCTTTTTAAAGCCACCGTGCAGGCGCCTTACCGTTCGCTCATGAACGTAACCTTCGTGACCGGGGATGAGGCAAAGGACAAGGCTTTCGTCACCGAAGCCGCGAAAAGGGGCTTTGTGAACCTGGCGGGCCACCGCAGCGTCGGCGGGATGCGCGCATCCATCTACAACGCCATGCCCATCGAAGGCGTGCGCAAGCTTACCGATTTCATGCGGGAGTTTGAAAGCGGAGCATAGCGGCGCATAGCGCCGCTGCGCGCCGCAGGTTTTAGGATTTAGGTTATAGGTTTTAGGGTAGGGGCGGCAATCTGCCGCCCGAAATCACCAAACAACCATTTTGCGGACATCCTATGCCCCCTTCGCGCACGAAGGGGGTGGCACGAAGTGCCGGGGGTTGTCTTTTGCGGCGAATTACGGGGAACAACCCCCGCCGCCTGCGGGCGGCACCCCCTTCATGCGCGAAGGGGGCAGGGGGTTGCACGCAATAATATGTTATGCCGTAGGGGACGGCGTCCTCGACGTCCCGAATTTACCAAACAACCATAATATAAAACAGGAGATGATAAAAATGTACAATATCCGCCTTCTCAATAAAATCAGCCCATCGGGCTTGGAGCGCCTGCCCGCAGGGCTTTACGCCTACGGCGAAGACATCGCCGAACCCGATGCCATTTTAATCCGCTCCGCCTCGATGCACGAAACGGAGCTTCCCGCGTCGCTGAAAGCAATTGCCCGCTGCGGCGCCGGTGTCAACAACATCCCCGTGGACAAATGCACACAGTCCGGGATAGTGGTATTCAACACTCCCGGCGCAAACGCCAACGCCGTAAAAGAGCTTACAATGGCGGGGCTGCTGCTTTCCGCGCGCAAAATCGCCCCCGGGATGAAATGGGTGCAGGAGCTTAAAGGCAAAGGCGCGGATGTCCCCGGCTTAGTAGAAAAAGGCAAGGGCAAATTCGGCGGGCCGGAGCTTCGCGGCAAAAAACTCGGCGTTGTCGGCTTGGGCGCGATCGGCGCGATGGTCTGCAACTTCGCTCGCCACTTCGGCATGGAGGTTTACGGCTACGACCCGTATCTTTCCGTACAGTCCGCCCTCAAACTTTCACGCGATATAAAGTATGCCGACACACTCAAGGTAATTTACGACAACTGCGATTTTATCAGCCTGCACGTCCCCTACACGCCGGACACAAAAGGCATGGTAAACGAAGCGTCCATAAACCAGATGAAGCATGGCGTGCGCATCCTCAACTTCTCCCGCGCGGAGCTGGTGGACGATGCGGATATGCTCGCCGCGCTTGACGAAAAGAAGGTCTACTGCTATATTACCGATTTCCCCAATGACGCCGTACTCGGGCATCCCGGCGTTATCGCCCTGCCGCATTTGGGCGCCAGCACCCCGGAATCCGAGGACAACTGCGCCGTTATGGCAGCAGATGAAATCAGGGATTTCCTGGAAAACGGCAATATCGTAAATTCCGTAAACTTCCCGGACGTCCACGCCCCGAGGACAGGCGCGGTGCGGGTCGGCGTAATACACAAAAACCGCAAAGGCGTAATCGCGAAAATCACAGGCGCGGTGGGCGCGAACATCGACAACCTTACCAACAAATCCCGCGGCGACTACGCCTATACTTTGCTCGACATGGACGACGATGTTTCCACAGAAGCCATTGAAAAACTGGGCGCCACCGACGGCGTAATCCGCGTAAGCGTGATCCGTTAGCTGCGCTGGCGCGCAGGTTTTAGGATTGAGGATTGAGGTTTTAGGAAAAGGACGAATTTTATATTTTCTTCCCTTCCTAAAACCTATAACCTCAAACCTTATTCCTGCCGCAGGCAAAACACCCGTCATTACTGCGAAAAATCGCAGTAATGCCACCCTCTTTAAAAAAGAGGGTAAGGCTACAACAAGATTTATTCTTTCACAATAAAAGCACAAAGCAACCGTAGGACGTACCCTCTTTTTTAAAGAGGGTGGCGCGAAGCGATTTATCGCTTCGTGACGGGTGTTTTAATTGCGAATCACTTACCGTTCCTTCCCTTCCTAATTCCTAATTCCTATTTCCTAATTCCTAATATGGGGTGTAATGGTATGGTCTTCAGCAGCCTGAGCTTCCTGTTTATGTTTTTGCCTGCCGCGCTGCTGCTGTATTTCCTTTCCCCACGCAGATTGCGCAACTTGGTGCTGTTTATATCCAGCCTGGTTTTCTATGCCTGGGGGGAGCCTGTATACATCGCGCTTATACTCTTTTCAACGGTTATGGATTATGTCTTGGGCATTTTGGTGGACAAATACCGCGGGACAGCAAAATCCAAATACGCGCTGATCTTCTCGGTTGCCGCGAATATCTGCCTTTTGGGCGTATTCAAGTACGCGGATTTCATCGCGGTGAATATCGGCGCGCTTTTCGGCTTGGATATCCCTTTGCCTAATTTACCTCTGCCGATCGGCATATCGTTTTACACTTTCCAAACAATGAGCTATACTATTGATGTATACCGTGGTTCGGCAAAAGTGCAAAAAAACTTTATCACATACGGTACATATGTCGCCATGTTCCCGCAGCTCACCGCCGGGCCGATAATACGCTACCAAACCGTTGCGGAGCAGCTTGAATCCCGCCGTGAGGATGCCGGGCAGTTCGCGCAGGGCATACAAAGGTTTACCGCGGGGCTTGGCAAAAAAGTTTTGCTCGCCAATAATATCGGGATGCTGTGGTCGCAGATGTCCTCTATGGGCGCAGAAAATATGAGCGTTCTGGGCGCGTGGCTCGGGATTACGGCATTCGCGTTCCAGATATATTTCGACTTCTCCGGATATTCGGACATGGCGATCGGCCTTGCGAAAATGTTTGGGTTCACGTTCCTGGAAAACTTCGATTACCCCTACATCTCTAAAAGCGTCACGGAATTTTGGCGCAGGTGGCATATTTCGCTTGGGACCTGGTTTAGGGAGTATGTCTACATCCCGCTTGGCGGGAACCGCAAAGGGCTGCCGCGCCAGCTTGTAAATATTGCGGCCGTATGGCTGCTTACGGGCATCTGGCACGGGGCAAGCTGGAACTTCGCCGTATGGGGCGCGTATTTTATGGTACTGCTTATTTTGGAAAAGCTGTTCCTGTACGATTTGCTGCAAAGGTCGCACAATGCGGCGGGGCGCATATACACGCTTCTCGCCGTGCTGCTGGGCTGGGTCATATTCGCGTTTGACGATTTTTCTATGGGGATACGGTATTTTATGTGGATGCTGGGCGGCGGCGGGATACCGTTCGCTAACAGCCACGCGCTGTTCGCCCTGTCCTCAAACGCGGTTATGTTTATATTTCTTATACTTGCATCCACCCCCGCGCCCGCCCGCTGGGCAAAAGCTGTGATGGAAAAACTGCGCGGGCATACTATTTTAAGCGTGACGCTTACAAACGCAACAGTCGCCGCCATGTTCCTGTTATGCGTGGCGTATCTTGTGGACAGCACATACAACCCGTTTTTGTATTTCAGGTTTTGAGGAACCCCCATGAAACCAAAAATCACCGTCTTCATATTCGCCGTTATGCTGCTTGGCATAGCGGCCATAAACCTTGCCTCCCCGGTCAGGGGCTTCTCCGAAAACGAAAACCGCTACCTCGCGCAGCTCCCCGCGTTTTCATGGGATACGCTTTTTGCGGGCAGGTATACGCCCGCGCTTGACGATTTTGTAATCGACCAGTTCGCCTTCCGCGACAGCTGGGTCGGCGTGAAAACAATGGCGGAAAGGCTCCTGCTCAAAGGCTCCTCCGGCGGGGCGTACTTCGCTTCGGACGGCAGTGTAATAGAGATGTTCACGCACATCGACCGCGACCGTTTTTCCCGCAACCTTACGCATATCCGCGATTTTGCCCTGCGCGCGCTGGAGGAAACCGGCGCGGAAACAACGGTGATGCTGGTCCCTACGCAGTCTATGGTCCGCCGTCATGTCCTGCCTCTTTTCGCGCCCGAAAACGGTAATGCCCTTCTCGGCGAGGCCGCCGCCGCGTTAGAAGGCGCGGCAAATTTTATCGACATAAGCCCATCGCTAAATCAGCACAGGGACGAGTATATCTTCTACAAAACCGACCACCACTGGACATCTTTGGGCGCGTACTACGCCTACAACAGTATGCGCGGACAGCAGGGGCAGCCCATACGCGGGATTGAGCAGTTCCGCCTGCAAGTGCTTTCCACGCGGTTTTACGGCACAACTTGGTCAAAGGCCAGCCTGTACAGCGCCCCGCCCGATGTTATAACCGCGTATATCACGCGGGAAACAGAGGGGCTTGGCGCACTGCGCGTAGAATACAGCGATAACGGGCATATCTCCGGCTCCCTTTATGAGCCGTCTTTTTTGGCGGCAAAGGATAAATATTCCGTTTTCTTAAACGGCAACCACCCCATTGTGCGGATCGGCACAGGTTTAGAAAACGGGCGGCGGCTGATGGTCATCAAGGATTCCTTCGCCAACAGCTTCGCGCAGTTCCTTGCAGCCGATTATGAGGAGGTTATTCTGCTCGACCCCAGGTATTACCGCGGGCAGTATATAGATTTCGCGCGGGAAAACGATATAACCGATATTCTTGTGCTGTATGGGCTGAAGGGCTTTACCGAAGACGCGAACCTGTATTTCATAACAACATAACAACATAATCAATTCTATGAAAGGCGTGATGACCAATGTTAAAATGGAACGACAGCTTCCTAACCGATTTCACAAATGTAACCGCAAAGCGCAAACCGGATTTTGAGAACCTTAAAAAAGTGCTTGCCTGTGAAGCCTCCGCCCGCCCGACGCTTTTTGAATTCTTCCTCAATGATACGCTGTACACAAAGCTGGCGGGGGTAGACAGCATCCCGACCGACCTTGCCGGGCGCGGGCGCGTGCTGATCAGCGCATACCGTGCCGCGGGGTATGACTACTGCACGGTTACGGCGTCCGCCTTTGCCTTCCCGAACGAGCTTGACCAACACGGGAAAAAGAGCCGCTCCATGAGCGAGGGCGCCGTAATAACCTGCCGCGATGATTACGACGCGTATAAATGGCCGGAGCCCGCAGATTTTTACGATCCCGCTTATTTGGACGAGCTGGCCGGTTTTCTCCCCGATGGCATGAAGCTTATCATACACGGCCCCTGCGGTGTTTTGGAAAACGTAATGCAGCTAACCGGCTACGAAGATCTCTGCTATTTGCTGGCGGACGACCCGGATTTAGTGCGGGAGATTTTCGACAATGTCGGCAGCCGCCTTGTGAAATACTACGAGCTTGCGGCAGGGCACGACAGCGTCGGCGCCTGTATTTCAAACGACGACTGGGGCTTTAATACACAAACGATGCTGTCCACCGCGGATATGCGCAAATATGTATTCCCGTGGCATAAAAAAATCGTGGAAACAATCCACGCGGCGGGACGCCCCGCGCTGCTCCATTCCTGCGGCAGGCTGGATGAGGTTTATGATGATATCATCGATGATATGCGCTATGACGGAAAACATTCCTTTGAGGACGCAATTGAGCCTATCGAGGAAGCCTACGAAAGGCTCACCCCCAAAATCGCGCTGCTGGGCGGTATAGATGTAGATTTCGTCTGCCGCTCCACGCCGGAGGAGGTTTACAACAGGTCGTGCAAAATGCTTGAGCAAAGCGCGGGCAGGGGCGGTTTTGCCCTCGGCACCGGCAACAGCGTCCCCGCCTATGTCCCGCACGACGGGTACATCGCGATGATCTGCGCGGCGATATATAACGGCTGAATCCTAAATTATGGCATTACCCCGGCCGATATAAATATTGTAAGATATACAAGGGGCTGAAAATGGCTAAACAGCGAAAGCCGCGAAAACAGCGAAAAGAGCCGCTTAAAATTGAGCAGTACGCAAAAAGGCTCAGTTTTCGGTTGCAAAAGCTAAACGGTTATACCAGGTGCGCGCAGTGCGGCGCGCCCGCGGAAAGCAGTGCCGTAAATTTTTGCCCGGTTTGCGGCGGCGGCGATTTTGTTGAGGGGAGGGACAGCGATATGATCTATCGGAAAATACGCCTGGATGAAAGCGGGAAGGCCGTGATCTGCCCCTATTGCAGCAATGAGGAGCAGACCCCGGGCGAATACTGCATGATCTGCGGCAGTGAAATAATCAACCGCTGTACCGACCTTTATGACGAGCTTTCGGGCGAAACCGTAAAAGAAAATTGCGGGGAGGTCTTGCCGGGCAACGCGCGGTATTGCTATAAATGCGGCAACCCCGGCACATTTTACCGCCGCGGCTGGCTAAAAGACTGGCGCAGCGAAAACACCCGCAAAGCAATCGAAAACATAAATATCGCCGTGGATTACGACGACCTCAAATCAATGCGCAACGCATAATAATTCATAATGCATAATTAAAAAACGACACCGTAGGGCGGGGGCCTGTCCCCGCCTGCCCTAAAACCTATAACCTAAAACCTCAATCCTGCCGAAGGCAAAACACCAAAACACCCGTCTTCAAAGCGTGACCGCTTTGAATCCACCCTCTTTAAAAAGAGGGTAAGGCTACAGTAAAATATATTCTTTCATTAAAAAAGCGCAAAACAACCGTAGGACGTACCCTCTTTTTTAAAGAGGGTGGCACCGTGACGACTTGTTCGTCGCGGTGACGGGTGTTTTGCCTTCGGCAGGTTTTAGGATTTAGGTTTTAGGATTTAGGAAAGGACGGCGCAACAAATTTCTTCCCTTCCTAAAGCCTCAATCCTAAAACCTCAATCCTGCGCGCAGCGCCTTTGACAAAGGCGCACATTTGTGCTACAATATCGGCAGGAGCCGAAAAGGCAGATTGGCAGGTAAATATGGATTATCCCGTTTCCGCAAAAATGCGCTCACTGAAGCCGTCCGCAATCCGCGAAATTTTCCGCTACGCGGCGGACCCGTCCTATATCTCACTGGCGGCGGGCAGCCCCGCGCCCGAAGCCCTGCCGGTTAAGCTGGCACAGCGGCTAATGGCGCAGGTGCTTGAAGAAATGCCGATGACCGCGCTGCAATACAATATGAGCGAGGGATACGCCCCATTGCGCCAAGCTTTGCGGGATTATTTGTCGTCGCGGCATAATATCATAAAAGCTTTCGACGACCTTATTATAACCTCCGGCGCACAGCACGCCATGGACTTGACCGCGAAAGTTCTGTGCGATGAGGGCGACACCGTAATCTGCGAGGAGCCGTCGTTTATAGGCTCGCTCAATACATTCCGCTCATACGGCATAAAGCTTGCCGGTGTCCCGATGGAAAGCGACGGCATTGATATAATACGTTTGGAAGAAAAACTCTATGCTAATCCCCACGCCAAATTTATCTATGTAATCCCAAATTTCCAGAACCCAACGGGCATCACCATGAGCCTTGAAAAACGCAAAGCCGTATACGCCCTTGCGAAAAAATACGGCACGCTCATCCTCGAGGACAACCCCTACGGCGACTTGCGCTTCGCGGGGGAGGCGCTGCCTTCCATAAAATCCATGGACGAGGACGGCATTGTATTCTACGCCGGGACATTCTCGAAAATATTGTCGCCCGGTATCCGCGTGGGATATTTGATCGCGCCGGAAGCCATCATGGGCAAAATCATCGTGGCAAAGCAGTGTACGGATGTACACACAAATATGCTCGGGCAATCGTTGTGCCACCGCTTTATGACGCAGTGCGATGTGGACGCGCATATCTCGTCGCTTAAATCCATCTACGCGCATAAATGCTCGCTGATGCTGTCGGAGATGGAAAAGCACTTCCCGCGCACCGTTACTTGGGCAAAGCCGGAAGGTGGGCTGTTTATCTGGGCGGATATGGGTATGGACGGCGCGGAAATCGCCGCAAGGCTTGTAGCCGAAAAGCGGGTCTGCATCGTCCCCGGAAGCGCGTTCAGCACAGACGAAAACACAAACACAACAACCGCGCGCTTCAACTTCTCCACCCCGCCGGATGATAAAATCATAACCGCGATCGGGCTGGCAGGGGAACTGCTGCGGGAGATTGTTAGGGAAGGAACAATTCATAATTAAAAACGGCGCGATAAATTTCTTCCCTTCCTATATCCTGAATCCTAAAACCTTAATCCTGCCGAAGGCTGTAGGGTCGGGGTTCCATCCCCGACCGCGAATATTCGATTTGATTTTGACGGTCGGGCATGGAAGCCCGACCCTACATGAAAAATATATTATGCTGTAGGGGCGATTTCCAATCGCCCGCGGGCGGCAGATTGCCGCCCCTACGCAAAACCGTTTTTTAACTATGCATTATGAATTATGCATTATGCATTATAAATAAGGAGAACCCGCCATGGCTAACCAACCGCAAAAAAGAAAAATATCCTTCTCCGGCATACAGGCATCGGGGGACATCCACCTGGGCAATTACCTTGGCGCCATAAAAAACTGGGTCGCGCTGCAGGAGCAGTACAGCGGCGTGTACAGCATTGTTGATATGCACGCGATAACCGTCCGCCAGGACCCAAAATCACTGCGGGACAACACGCTGCGCGCCTATGCGCTAATGATTGCCTGCGGCATTGACCTTAATAAAAGCATCTTTTTCATCCAAAGCCATGTGCCCGCACACGCGGAGCTTGCATGGGCGCTGGGCTGTTATACGCCTTTCGGCGAGCTTGGCCGCATGACGCAGTTCAAGGACAAATCCGCAAAAGGCGAAGATAACATCAACGCCGGGCTGTTTACCTACCCGATACTCATGGCAAGCGATATTTTGCTTTACGATGCCGACGTCGTGCCCGTAGGCGAAGACCAGAAGCAGCATCTTGAGCTGTCGCGCAACATAGCATTGCGGGTCAACGGCATTTACGGCAATGTGTTTAAAGTCCCGGAGGCTTTTATTCCTAAAGTCGGCGGGCGGATTATGAGCCTTGCCGACCCAACTAAAAAAATGGCGAAATCCGATGACAACCCAAAAGCGGCAATCGCCCTGCTTGACACAAAAGATGTAATCATGAAAAAATTCAAAAGCGCCGTCACCGATTCCGAAGCCGAAATCGTTTACCGCGAAGGCAAGGACGGCATCAACAACCTGCTTACAATCTACAGCATCGTCACCGGCAAAGACATCCCGGCTGCCGAAAAGGAATTTTCAGGCATGGGCTACGGCGTTTTTAAGCCTGCGGTGGGGGAGGCCGTCGCGGATTTCCTGGCGCCGATCCAAAAACGCTTCGACGAGCTTTACGGGGACAAGGCACAACTGGAGCAAATTTACCGCGAAAACGCGCAAAAAGCCGCCGAAGAAAGCGGGAAAACGCTCCGCAGGGTTTACGATAAAATCGGGTTTGTGCCGCGGTAAGATTTTACACATAATATAAATAGGGGAAATTGTTTTGATTGAATTAAATGGCAAAAATTTCGATTGGGATAATACAAAGAATATAATAAACATAAATAAACATGGGGTTTCTTTTAGAGAAGCGGCAACAGTGTTTTCTGACAGAAGGGCTGTAGAAATCGACGATACCGAGCATTCGCAGCACGAAGAAAGATTTTTAATAATCGGTCGGAGCCGAAAGCTGCGTTTGCTGGTTGTGTGCCACTGTTACAGGGAAAACGACACGGTTATACGTATCATATCTGCACGAAAAGCAGTCAGCGAAGAAATTAAGTTATATGGAGGCGATGAAGCTTGAAAGAATACTACGACTTTTCAAACGGCCGCAAAAACCCCCACGCTGAAGCAATATTAAAAGAAGGCTATTCTGTTACCGTGCATTACAGCCCCCAAGATATAGCTAAAAGCCACCTTGATGACACAAAGGATATTATACAGGCATTGGTTGAGCTAATGTCTGCCGATGACCTAAAGCGATTGGTAAGGCATATCAGAAATAACTATGATTTACCGTGCGCTCCTGAGGTTTGGGAAAATTTAGTATAACAATACGCCGGTATTGATATACTACTATTTATGGGGGTTACAGTATGGAAAAGGTAAACAACCGCAGGCAAAAAATATATGAGTATATCGTCGGCAGGGTGGGCGGCGGCGTTTCCCCCAGCGTGCGGGAAATCTGCCGCGACCTTGGCATCTCGTCAACTTCTACCGTACACAACGATTTACATCATATGGCGGAAAACGGCCTTATTGAAATGGACGATGGCCGCAACCGCACAATCCGCCTAACCGGCAGCGCAATGGTGCAGGTGCCGCTGCTTGGGACTGTGACAGCGGGCGCGCCGATTTTGGCGTTTGAAAACATCGAGCAGTACATCCCCGTCGGCCTGTCAAACGCGCGCGGGCGCGACCTGTTCGCGCTGCGGGTAAAAGGCGACAGCATGACAGGCGCGGCGATCCTCGATAAAGACATCGTGGTTGTCGAAAAAACGCCTGTCGCCGAAAACGGCCAGATTGTCGTGGCGATGATTGACGAGGAAGCCACGGTAAAACGCTTTTTCCGGGAAAAAGGCAGCGTAAGGCTCCAGCCGGAAAACGACGCCTATGAACCAATTATATCCAAACGCGTCAATATTTTGGGGAAAGTTATCTCGGTTATAAGGATGTACGGCTGACGCAGGATTTAGATTTGAGGATTGAGAAAGGGACAAAATAATGAAAATTTTCGAGGAACTAACCCGGCGCGGCCTCATCGCGCAGATGACACACCCCGGGCAGATCGAAACACTGCTGGACAAAGGCGGCTCGACCTTCTACATGGGCTTTGACGCCACGGCGAATTCACTGCACGTCGGGCATTTTTTAGTGCTTACTACAATCCGTCGGCTTCAGCTTGCGGGGCATACGCCGATATTGCTGCTCGGCACCGGCACAACCATGGTCGGCGACCCAACCGGCCGCACCGATATGCGCCAAATGCTCAGCTATGAGGAAATAAACGCAAACGCCGACCTTTTTGTAGAGCAGATGGGGCGCATTGTGGATTTAGACAACGCCATCGTCGAGCGCAACGGCGAATGGCTTATGAAGCTCAATTATATTGAGCTGCTGCGGGATGTGGGCGTGCATTTTTCCGTTAACAGGATGCTTTCCGCCGAATGTTTCAAATCCCGCATGGACGAGGGGCTTTCCTTCATCGAATTCAACTACATGATTATGCAAAGCTATGATTTCCTGCATCTTTACAGGAAGCATAACTGCGTTATGCAGCTTGGCGGCAATGACCAGTGGTCGAACATTATCAGCGGCGCGGACCTCATCCGCAGGGTCGAAGGCGGTGAGGCCTACGGCATGACCTATACTTTGCTCCTCACAAAAGACGGCGTTAAGATGGGCAAGACTATGGGCGGCGCAATTTGGCTGGGCCGCGAGAAGACCTCGCCGTATGAATTTTACCAATACTGGCGCAATGTTGACGATGAGGTCGTTATAAATTATCTGAAGATGCTCACTTTCCTGCCGGTCGAAGAAATTGAGGCTATGGATAGCCGGGACGGGCAAAAGCTAAACAAAGCCAAGGAGATTTTGGCGTGGGAGCTTACTAAAGACGTCCACGGCAAAGAGGACGCGGACAAAGCGCGGGCATCCGCGAAAGCCCTGTTCGGCGGCAGCGGCACGGACGATAATATGCCCACAACAGTTTTGCCCGCCGAGCAGTTTGAAAACAGCGGGATAGGCATACTCGATTTGCTTACGCAAACAGGGCTTGCGCCGTCCAAGGCAGAAGCCCGCAGGCTTATCGCACAGGGCGGCATTTCCATCGACTTAGGCGACGGGCTGCAAGCGCTCACCGATACCGCGTTTGCGTTAACGGCGGAGCATATGAAAAATGACGTTATAATCAGAAAAGGCAAAAAGGTTTTCCATAAAATTGTCCGCGGGTAGAAAGGTCGTGATTTGCATGATAAAACAGGACGCAATCAATTTGATAAATAACCTCCCCGACAACATATCATGGGATGACGTTATGTATCATATGTATGTCCGGCAAAAGATTGAGCGGGGGAAAACCGCGGCGCGGGACGGCAAGATATATACCTCAGAAGAAGCCCGCCGCCTTTTAACGCTGTAGACAAAGGCATTTGCCAACGGTGCGGCATGGAAGCCGCACCCTACAATGTCGCATTGCACGTAGGGTCGGGGTTCCATCCCCGACCGTATATAGGGGTTTGTCGTCATCCTGCGGACACCATATATGGTGTCCCTACTTATAACCTAAAACCTGCGCGCAGCACCGTAGGGGCGTGCCCGCGTGCCCGCCCGCAAATTACCAACCAATCAATTATATTGCGCCGTAGGGGCGACCCTTGCGGTCGCCCGTGGGCGATTGGAAATCGCCCCTACTTTCGGCGCGGCAGTGGTCGCGCCCTACAAAACACCCGTCTTCAAAGCGTAACCGCTTTGAAGCCACCCTCTTTAAAAAAGAGGGTACGTCCTACGGTTGCTTTGCGCTTTTATTGTGAAAGAATAAATCTTGCTGTAGCCTTACCCTCTTTTTTAAAGAGGGTGGCACCGTGGCGACTAGTTCGCCGCGGTGACGGGTGTTTTGTCTTCGGCAGGATTAAGGTTTTAGGACCCGGGATTTAGGAAGGGAAGAAAACTGTCGTTTCGTCCTTTTCCTAAAACCTAAAACCTATATCCTAAAACCTGCGCTTCGCGCCGCCCAAAGGAGCATCATGCAACCAAAACTAATCATCATAACCGGCTCCCCCTGCGTGGGCAAAACCGCCGCCGCGCAGTGCCTGTTTGAGCTGTACGAAAACTGCGCATGGTTCGACAGCGACTGGGCGTGGTGCGTCAACCCTTTTTCGATCAGTGACCCGCGTTTGCGCAACGGCGACAAAACCATGTCCTTTGCTTTGTCCACCTACTTGAATTCCGCTTTCGATTATGTTATTTTCTCCTCAGTGGTTGTAATCGGTGAGGATATCCGCAAATCTATTTTGCGCGATATTACCGCAACAGGCTATGAGGTTATCGCGTTTACATTAAAATGCTCCGAGGATACATTGGCAGAGCGCCATAAAAGCCGCGGCGACACAGGCGAAGTATCATTCGAGTGGCTTAGAATGGACCCCCATCCGGGTGATTATATTATAGATACCGAGGGCAAAACAATACCGCAAATTGCCGATGAAATAAAAAACACGATAGATAACAGGGGGCAAATATGGAGCCTATAATAATCTGCGATAATATATCCTTTTCCTACTACCGCGCGGAGCCTGCCGAGCCGCCTGTCCCCGTTTTTGAAAACCTTGATATACAGGTTGAGCGGGGCTGCTTCATGGCGGTTTTGGGGCATAACGGCTCGGGCAAATCCACGCTGGCAAAGCATTTCAACGCGGTTTTGCTTCCTGAAGGCGGCACGGTCTATGTTTCGGGGATGGACACAAAGGACGAGGACAAGCTGCTGGAAATCCGCCGACAGGTGGGCATGGTGTTCCAAAACCCGGACAACCAGATCGTCGCTACGGTAGTGGAGGAGGACGTTGCCTTCGCGCCGGAAAATTTAGGCGTGCCGCCCGATGAGATCCGCCGCCGCGTCGATGAGGCCTTAGACGCCGTCAACATGAACGAATACAAAACCCACGCGCCGCACCAGCTTTCAGGCGGGCAAAAACAGCGGGTGGCAATCGCGGGGATTATCGCCATGCGCCCGGACTGCATCGTTTTGGACGAACCCACCGCAATGCTCGACCCGCGCGGCAGGCAGGAGGTTATGCGCACAATAAAGGCGCTGGGCAAATACTACGGCATCACGGTGGTGCTGATCACGCACTTTATGAACGAGGCCGCACAGGCACAGCGCGTTGTGGTAATGGACGACGGCAAGATCATTTTAGACGGCGCGCCCGGAAAAGTCTTCGCGCAGGTGGAAAAACTAAAAGCCGTGGGGCTTGATGTGCCGCAGTCAACCCGTCTTATTCATGAGCTGAGAAACGCGGGCTTCGATTTACCGGCGGATATCATCACAGAGGATGATTGCGCGCAGGCGATCGGGAAATTGCTTGACAGCTGACTTTATGGTATACTTACTTATGCGCTTACTTGCAAAGTTAAAATTCTAACGAGGTGAAACCATGACCAATTCATACACCGCATATATTGAAAAAGACAACGAGAGCGGCTTATATATCGGCGTTGTGCCGAGTATTGCCGGCGCGCGCACGTGTGCGGCTACAATTGACGAGCTGCAGATAAAGCTAAAGGAAGTCATTGAGCTTTGCTTGGAAGAAATGGACGCTGAAGATATTGCGCAATTCCCTGTATTTGCAGGTATATCTCAAATTGAGGTCGCAATATGAGCCGATTGGTGCTGATAAACGCCGTTTCGCTTGAAAAGATCCTGTTTAAGCTGGGTTTCAGAAAAACACGGCAAAAGGGAAGCCATGCTTTTTATCGGCACCCTGACGGAAGAACAACAACTATACCTTTTCATCTTGGAAAGGACTTGCCCAGACCACTGCTGCGCGGCATTTTAAGGGAAATCAACATCAGTATTGATGAGTATAACAGCCTAGTACAAAAATAAGGATGATTGCCATGTTTTTCAACACCGAAGACCTTTACAGCGATGAAATCTTTTTAGACCTGGTAAAAACCGACAGCGGCGACCCCGAAAGGGATATCGTGCCATATTATATATTTGACATATGCCTTACAGAAAGCGGCACCTCTGTAGGCTGCTGCGATTTCCGCGCCGGGTATGTTTTCTACGGCGGGAATATCGGCTACAGGGTTTACGAGCCGTACCGCGGCAGCCATTACGCCGCAAAGGCCTGCAAGCTTCTTTTCAAGCTGGCGCGCAAACATAAAATGTATGACCTTATAATCACCTGCAACCCGGACAACTACGCCTCAAGAAAAACCTGCGAATATGTAGGCGGCGTGCTTGAAGAGATCGTGGATTTGCCGGAGGACAACGAAATGTATCTGGAAGGCGAAAGGCAGAAATGCATCTACCGCATAAGTCTCCCCAAAACGGAAGGATAAACAGCAAATGCCGATCATAAAAACCGAGCGTCTTACACATCTCTACTCCCCCGGCACTGTCTTTGAAAAAGCCGCGGTGGAGGATATCAGCCTGGAAATCCGCCGCGGGGAGTTTTTGGGGATCATCGGGCATACAGGCTCCGGGAAATCTACGCTGATCCAGCATTTCAACGGGCTTCTGCGCCCCTCGTCCGGCAAAGTATATATAGACGGCGAGGATATCTGGGCACAGCCAAAGGCGATCCGCAAATTCCGTTTTAAAGTCGGGCTGGTGTTCCAGTACCCGGAATATCAGCTTTTCGAGGAAACAGTCTACAAGGACGTGGCATTCGGGCCGGTAAACATGGGGCTGGGCGAAAAAGAAGTGCGCGAGCGCACAGTCCACGCACTGCGCCTTGTCGGCCTGCCGGAGGAAATTCTGGAAAAATCACCGTTTGAGCTTTCAGGCGGGCAAAAACGCCGCGCGGCAATCGCGGGGGTCATCGCAATGGAGCCGGAGGTCCTGATCCTCGACGAGCCTACGGCAGGGCTTGACCCCGGCGGCCGCGATATGATTTTAGGCATGGTGAAGGATTACCACAGGGAGCGCAAAAACACAGTCCTGCTGGTCTCCCACAGCATGGAGGACATCGCGAAGTACGCGCCGAAAGTCCTTGTGATGAACAAGGCAAAAGTTTACGCATACGATGATGTCGCGAAAATCTTCGGCAAGGCCGACCAGCTTGAAAGGCTGGGGCTGTCCGTGCCGCAAATCACAAAAATATGCATGAAGCTAAGCTCCATGGGCTATGACATACCGCCGGACCTGTACACGGTGGAGCAGGCAAAAGCACACATACTTACACTGCTGGGCAAAGGGGGCGGCGCGGGTGATTAAGGATATCACGATCGGCCAATATTTTCCGGGCGTGTCCCCCGTACACCGAATGGACCCGCGCATGAAGCTGGTTTTGACCACAGCTTATATCGTCATGCTTTTTTTGGCGGGGAATTTGGCGTCAATGCTGGTGGGCGCCCTGTTCCTGATGATTGTTTACCGTATTTCGCGCATATCAGGCAAAATGATCACCCGCAGTATCAAGCCGATTTTGCCGATAATAATCTTCACGGCTGTTTTAAATATGTTCTTTATCGCGGAAGGCGAAACCATTTTCGGCTTTTATTTCCTCAGCGTTACCGACCGCGGGCTGATGACCGCGGCGCTGATGTGCGCGCGCATAATATGCCTTATAGCGGGGACCTCGCTGATGACCTACACCACATCGCCCATCGCGCTTACAGACGCGATTGAGCGCCTCTTTTCCCCGCTAAAAAAAATAAAAATGCCCGTGCATGAGGTCGCGATGATGATGACGATCGCGCTGCGCTTTATCCCGACCCTGATCGAGGAGACCGACAAGATCATGTCCGCGCAAAAGGCACGCGGCGCGGATATGGAATCAGGCAATTTAATCCAGCGGGTAAAGGCGCTCACGCCGATTTTAATCCCGCTGTTTGTGTCCGCCTTCAGGCGCGCGGACGAGCTTGCCCTGGCGATGGAGTGCCGCTGCTACCACGGCGGCGAAGGCCGCACACGCCTAAAGCAGCTCAGCCTTGGCGGCATTGACGCAGCTGGGGCCGTATTCGTCGGGCTGTGCCTTGCCGCGGCGGTCCTCGCGAACCTCTACGCCCCGGGGTTTAGGCTGTAGGCGGCGCGTAGCGCCGCGCCACAGGATTGAGGATTGAGGTTTTAGGTTTTAGGTAAAGGACGACACGACAAATTCCTTCCCTTCCTAAAACCTGTAACCTAAATCCTAAAACCTGCCGAAGGCCGCCGAGGTGGTTTATAACACGCTTTCATCTTCAGTTATTTTTCACCGCTCAAGCCGCGGGGGCTGTTACTTTGCAACGCGGCAAAGTAACCAAAGCGCGCCGGGGAGACCCCGGACCCCCATTTCGACAAGACGCATAGATTAGTG
>WRLS01000020.1 GCA_009776345.1 Oscillospiraceae bacterium
GTCACTTCGTGACATCCCCCTCATGGAGGGGGACTTTAGCCTCCCTCTCTGAAGGAGGTGGCGCGAAGCGCCGGAGGAAGTTAGAAAGAACAAAACACCCGTCACAAAGCGATAAATCGCTTTGCGCCACCCTCTTTAAAAAAGAGGGTAAGGCTGAAACGAGATTTATTCTTACTTGTAAAAGGCGCAAAGCAACTGTAGAATTTACCCTCTTTCATAAAGAGGGTGGCACCGTGACGACTTGTTCGTCGCGGTGACGGGTGTTTTGCCTTCGGCAGGTTCCAGGATATAGGTTTCAGGTTTTAGGAAAAGGGCGAAAAGCCATCCATAAAACATTTACAGCGAGAAAAACCAGCACAGGCGGGAGGATTGTTATCAGATAAATATTTATATCGCTTCCCAGGTCAATAAGCATCAGACAGTACCGGTAAACGCAAAAGCCGGTTATCAGCGCGAAGTGCATTTGAAGCAGGCGGATGCCGGGGACAGCGCGGCGTTTTACATAATAACAAACGGCGGCAAACCCGCAAACAGGCAAAAGTATCCTCGCTAATAAAAGCAGCGCCATTGCGGTGCCGAAATAACCGCTTTGCCCGCGTGTAGTATGCCCATGCAAGTAAAGGCAGTATGTAACGCTAAACACCGCGGCTAAAAATATGCCCGCTGATATGTACACCGAAACGGGCTTTTTTTCGGCGGCGGCTGTTTTATCCGTGTTGCTTTTCAAAAAATATCGGCGGGCCATAAACAAAACAATCCCCGGCGCCGCAATGCTATACAGCGCTAACAGGAAAAAGACAACAAGCCGTGAGCTTGCAAGTATCTGCCCCGAAGCCGGCACAGGCCCGAAAAAACTGTATACAGCGCGGATAATAGGGATAAGGGCATAATCGAGAAATACATCGGGGAAAAAGAATGGGATAAGCAGTGCGAAATACTTCAGCAGGTTTACGGCGGTGTTTTTCATGGCGGTACCTCCTATAAAATTTCCCCTTCCATTTTTCATGAAAAGGATGTAAACTAGTGTATAGGACACAATCGAAAGGGAGAAATGCGAAATGGCGAAAATAAAACTGGGCATCATCGGCATCGGCAATATGGGCACGGGGCATATCGGCAATTACTTGGCGGGGCTGAACCCCGAAATAGAGATAACGGCGGTGGCTGACCTTCGCGGGGACCGCCGCGAATTCGCGCGAAGCCGTTTAGGGGCTTCTGTGAAAATCTATGAAGACGGGGACGGGCTGATCGGCTCCGGTGCGTGTGATTCTGTTTTAATCGCGGTGCCGCATTATGGGCATCCGCCGTTTGCTATAAAATCGTTCGCCGCAGGGCTGAATGTCATGTGCGAAAAGCCCGCGGGTGTATACACGCTCGGTGTGCGGGAAATGAACGAAGCCGCAAAGAAAAGCGGAAAAAGCTTTGGGATGATGTTCAACCAGCGCACAAACTGCGTGTACCGCAAAATGAAGGAAATCATCAGCGGCGGCGGTATGGGCGAAATCAAGCGCGTAAACTGGATCATCACCGACTGGTACCGCACAGATATATATTACGATTCCGGCGATTGGCGCGCTACCTGGGACGGTGAGGGCGGCGGCGTGCTGTTAAACCAATGCCCCCATAACCTCGACCTGCTGCAGTGGATTTGCGGTATGCCGTCGAAGGTGCGGGCATTCTGCCACAACGGCAAATGGCACAGCATAGAAGTAGAGGACGATGTAACCGCGTATCTTGAGTACCCAAACGGCGCAACAGGCGTTTTTGTCACAACCACCGCCGACCTGCCCGGCACAAACCGCTTTGAAATCACCGCCGAGATGGGGCGGCTGGTCTGTGACGGTAAAAAGCTTTACATGGATAAGCTGGAAACAAACGAGCGCGAGTTCTGCAAAACCGCGCCCGGCGGCTTTGACTCACAGCCGACTGAAACGATTGAAGTTCAAACCGATGGCGAGAACCCACAGCACGCGGCTGTCCTCAACGCATTCGCGGCGAATATCCTGCGCGGGGAGCCGTTGGTTGCGGGCGGTGAAGAGGGCATCCACGGGCTTATGCTTTCCAACGCCATGCACTTGTCAAGCTGGCTTGATAAAACCGTTGAGCTTCCCTTTGATGAGTCGCTGTTCCTCGAAGAGCTGAACAAACGCCGCGCGGCTTCAGTAAAAAAGGATGTAAAAAATATCACCTTCAGCACGGATGGGACATATTAAGGAAGTGTCAATCAATAAGTTTCACAACGTCATTGGAGAAAACTGCATAAATTAGAGCATTTTCCTCCAATGACTGTTCAACTAATTTCTTGACAATTCCTAGTTTTTCTTGAGCCGTTCAAACAGTTTTTTGTTATATTCGCGCCTGCGGATGGTTTCGCTGTGGTCTATTGTGTATTTGCCCCCGCGCTCAAGGAGTATGTCGCCCTCCTTTAAGCCGGCGGGCAGTACCTGCAGCGGGACCATCCGCATTGCGCGGTCATCCTGTTCAAGTACAGCTATGCCGTTTTCAATTCGGTCTACGCTAAGGCGCTGTGCCATGATGGTTACCCCCCAGTTTTAACCCTACGACTGCTGAACCGTTATTCCCAAACCGTCGGTTTTGATTACAACCGTGCCGTGGATATCCGTCCTGTAGACCTCCGCGCCGGAAAGGCGTTCGAGCGCCTCCCGCGCGGGATGGCCGTAGCCGTTGTCCATGCCGCAGGAAATTACAGCGATACGCGGGTTTACAAGGTCAAGGAAATTTTGACTCGTTGAAGATTTGCTTCCATGATGCCCGACGTCCAGCACATCCGCGCGCAGCAGCCCTCTTCTGTGATACCGCTCTGCCGCGGCTTCCTCCGCCGCCTCTTCCGCGTCCCCCGTAAAGAGGAAGGACACTTCCCCGTATTCAAAACGGCATATGACAGACATATCGTTTAGATTATCATACTCCCCTACAGGCCCCAGTATTCTAAGCGCCCCGCCGCCGAGGGGGAATACCTCGCCGGGTTTTGCTATAGTAATTTGCAGCCCTTTTTCATCCAGCGCCGAAAGCAGCCGTGTGAATGTCCTTGTAGTCGGGATGAGCGCGTCCGGCAAGTCAGGCATAATAAATATGCCAACTTCAAATTCCTCGACCAGTTTATCCATGTCGCCGATATGGTCGGCGTGGGGGTGGCTTGCGGCAAGTATGCTGATTTTACTTATACCCTGTCTGCGCAGATAACCCGCAACCTGTGCGCCTTTGCCGGTATCGCCGCAGTCAATCAGCGCGGCTTCCCCTTCTGAAATAATGAGGACCGCCTTGCCCTGCCCTACATCTATAAAGTGGACCTCCGCGCCGGGGGTACCGCTCATTGCTGGTATTGCGCCACTGTTGGCGCTTATTTCTTTATCACCGGGGAAGATAAGCGAGATTACCGCCCGCGCGTCAAAACCCCTGACAGCATCGGTTATGCTCTCAAGGTAATCGGAGCCGCCCCTTTTATCAAACGAAACAGCGGCACACGCCGCTATAACAATCCCCGCCAGCAGCAGGGCAAGCCCGCCCCGAGGGCGCCGTCTGTTAAAACGCGGCATATTTATCCGCCCCTTCTTTTATTTTTTCTTTTTGCGGCCTTGCTTTTTGCTTGAGAAGATGACTTCTGCCCATATTCCCGTATGGCTTTGTGCGCCAATGCGCGGTTGTTAGGGTCGGACGGTTGCAGCAGCGCGCGCTGCTTCGCTTTTTCTTCTTGGGATTTTGCGGTGTAGACCGGTTTCATTGTATATGGGTCAAGCCCGGTGTGGAACATTGCGGTGGAATCGGTACCCGGCGTGGGGTAGAAATCCTGCACCTGCTCCGGGCGGATGCCGTGCTTTTGCAGGTAACTCGCAAGCTCGGCGGCGTGTTTTAGCTCTGTCCCGGGATGTGACGACATTAGATATGGGACAAGATACTGCTTCTTGCCCGCTTTTTCTGTTGCTTTGCGGAAAGCGGCGGCGAACTTCTCATATATCTGTATGCGCGGTTTGCCCATACAGTCCAGAACCGCGCCGCAAATATGCTCCGGCGCGACCTTCAGCCTGCCGCTTATGTGATGCTCTGCCAGTTCGCGCAGAAACGCGGGGTCGGGGTCAAGACTGATGTAATCATACCTCAAGCCCGATCGCACGAACACTTTTTTGACCTTGGGCAGCCTTCGCAGCTCCCGCAGGATATCCAGGTATTCGCTGTGGCTGACTTCTAAATTCGGGCAGGGGGAAGGCGTAAGACAGCGCCGCCCCCTGCACATACCTTTAACAGCCTGCCCCTTGCAAGAAGGCCGCCTGAAATTCGCGGTCGCGCCGCCTACATCATGGATATAGCCCTTGAAGCGCGGGTTGCCTGTCATTGTGATAGCCTCGCGCAAAATAGATTCTTTACTGCGCACGGATACATATTTTCCCTGGTGGAACGCGATGGAGCAAAACGCACAGCCGCCAAAGCATCCCCTGTTGTGCGTGACCGAAAATTCAACTTCTTCTATCGCCTTCACGCCGCCCAGCGGTTCATAGGACGGGTGGTACATCCGCATAAACGGCAAAGCATAAACCGCGTCCAGCTCTGCGGTTGTCAGCGGGTGCATCGGCGGGTTTTGGATAAGATACAGATCCTCGCCGTGCTTCTGTACGATTGCCCGACCGGTGATATAATCCTGCTCGGCCGCTTGCAGGGCGTGTGCGCGGGCAAAAGCCGCCTTATCCTCCCGCACTTTTTTATATGACGGGCAGGAAACGGAATTTTTTGGAAGCTCCGCCCCGCCGCAAAGATAACAGGTCCCGCGCACATCAGTAACGCTTCGGATATGCTCCCCGCCGCTAAGCCGTGACGCGATCATGCGGGTCTGCAGCTCGCCCATGCCGAACACCAGCAGGTCCGCCCCGCTTTCAAGCAAAACCGAGGGGCGGACCTCATCGCCCCAATAATCGTAATGCGCAAACCGGCGCAGTGAGGCCTCCAGCCCGCCGATTATAACAGCCGTGTCCGGGTAAACGCGGCGTATCGCCCTGCAATAAGCAGTAACAGCGCGGTCGGGGCGGTTCCCGGCTTTGTTGCCCGCGGTGTAGGGATCGTCGGAGCGTTTGCGCTTGGCGGCGGTGTAGTGCGCCACCATAGAATCAATATTGCCGCCGGTTACAAAAAACCCTAAGCGGGGTTTGCCGAAAACAGAATAATCAGCATCTTTTTGCGGCTGTGCGATGATCCCTACCCGCAGGCCCATGTCCTCTAAAACGCGCGAAATAATCGCAATGCCGAAAGACGGGTGGTCAACGTAGCTGTCGCCCGTTACACAGGCAATGTCAACCCCGCCCCATCCGCGGGAAAGCGCTTCTTCTTTTGTCAGCGGGAGGAAGGGCATGGTTTGCTCCTTTGATCAAGTTACTTACTTAGCAACAATAGGTTCAAGCAAATCAAGCTGCTTTTCCCCATCAGGAATTTCAGCAGAAATGAATGTTTCATAATCCATTGAACATTCCTCAAGCCACTGATGTGAAAAATCTACATTGTACCTGTCGCTGCCTTCGCACCAAGCGTGAAGCTGCCCCCAGCGTTCGCCGATTTCGCTCATTGCCGCAGAAACCGACGCATACAGCCCGCCGCCGAATTGCTTTTTCACAAGCGGCGCCGGTACGGTAAAAGCTTCGGGGACAGTCACCCACATCTCGTAGCCGTAAACCGGGCTTCCCTCGGACGGGCTTGGATTGTTGAAGCCAAAGTTACGGTAGCCGTCCCGCTTATGCAGGTTGTTTTCCAGCACAAAAGGGCTGAAAATTTTTGCGCAGTCATTTTCCGGCGACGCGCTTTCGGCACGGTACGAAGCTACTGTCATTGCGGGGAGCCTGACGATTCTGACGTTGTTTAACTTTTCCATGAGCGTTTCCCTTTCAGAGAGCAGAATTTGAGGGACATAATCATGCCTTGAATCAAAGGCGGCATATTGCTCTTCCAGACAGGAAAATACTTGCGCGGGGTTTTCGGCATCCCTTATTTTGCTGACGAGCCTTTCAACGAAGGCTATTAAGGCGTGATACACCGAGGCATCCTGCCTGATGGTTTCAAGATGGCTGCATAGCGCGTTGTACACCGCGTCAACGCCGTCATCAATGAATATCCTCTCAATGTCCGCAATGGGCATTTTCAGCCTGCGGAGCATAACTATTTGATTTATGCGCGCCATATTTTCACGGTCATAATGCCTGTAACCATTCTCTGCCCTTGTGCTTTTCAGTATGCCCGCGCTTTCCCAGTGGCGCAGGGTACGGTTGGATATACTGAACTGTTTTGCGGCCTCGCCGATCCTTAACATATGCTGTCCCCCTCCTCTCTGAATGTCATGATAGACCATTCCGCCGCGTAAAGGTCAATAGGTATTTTCGGTTTTTTTGACGTGTCCGGAGCATAATAATTTGCCGCATACCCGGCATATCTTCATTTTAGCGCGGAGATTACATCCCCGCAGGAAAAATTGAATTGTGCCGCGATGTCCGCCTCCATGCATACCATGGTCAAGTATATATTTCCGTCTTTTGAAAGGCAAAGCCGGGAAGCGTCTTTAAGCCCATACATTTCACACAGGGCTTCCGGTGTGAGTGTTTGCGGTGTATAGCCGCCTGATTTGCCCATTTGCGACATGATGCGGCGGGTACATTCGTCTGCGGACAGGCTGTCATTGCTTACTAAATGCACGACCCCGTATTTTATTTCATCTACACAGTATTTTACCGCCGCCGCCGCGTAATTAGGGGCGCTTAAGTTTAAGTACAAATTCGAGTACACAGCTTTGCCGCTTACGGCCTGTTCAGCCATATAGCCAGCGTCTTTTTGTGTCAGTATTTTCGGCAGCCTTGCAATTAACCCTCTTTCGTTAAGACTGCCGAAAAGTTCTTCGCAAGCCGCTTTGAAACAGCCGTATTTGCTTGCGGGGCAAGGTGTATCGCTTTCTGTGTGTCCGCCAATGGGCGCACCATCGAACACGTTTGCGGTAGAGATAAAAACCGCGCGCCCCCCTGTTTCATCCAAAAAGCTTTTAATCACCATGTGCGCAGTATACTGTTGTTCAAAATCGCCTGTCAATGACGAAATAATTATATCCGGGATTATCCTTTGCAAAAACTCCCTGAGATACCCTATATTTTCCATATCCCATTGCCCCCAATGTGTTTCACATATGTATTGGGGTTTATTTTTATTGTACGTACCGTAAACGGTATACGTTCTGTCTTGAGAAAATGCGTTAAATAACGCCTTGCCAACAGTACCGCTTCCCCCTAATATCAAAACCTTCAAGCATTGACACCTCGCTTTATAGCAAGTCGCAATCAAAACATTGTTTTGATTGCCAAACGGCATATAAACTACGTTTTACGGCAGTTCCGCTTTACGAAATCATGGGTTTGTAGTAAAGGAAGAAATTTGTCGCACCGTCCCTTACTAATTCCTAATTCCTATTTTCTAATTACTACAAGCGCCAGCACCATCCCCGCGGCCGCAAGCAGCGCCGAAAGCGCAATCGCCCGCGAAAGCCCGGCCAGCTGCGCTGCCAAACCTATCACAATGGGGCCGGCGAACATCCCGACGCTGTATATCGCCTGGAAAAAGCCCATGGCGACGCTGCGCTTTTCCGGGTCCACGGTAAGCGTGCAGTGCCCGATGGCGCATACATAGCAAAAACCAAACCCCAGCCCCGCCACCGCGCTTGCGATATACACCGCCGTAACATTCGGGGCGTAGGCTGTCATAACCGTGCCGGCTGCCTGCATTAAAAAAGATGCCGCCATAAACATCCGCAGGTTAATTCTTTTACGGAACAGCCGCCCGCAGATCATGGCCGTAAACATCATTGCAACGGTGGAAAGCGTGGACAAAACCCCAAGCTGTACGGAATCCGCGCCAAGCACCGCGGCAAGCTCCGGCGTGAATGTATTTGTCGTCGCGAACACCAGCATTTGCGATATCCCCGCCAAAACCGAGATTGTCAGCAAATTTTTATCGCGGATAACGCTGAGAAGCTCTAAAACAGACGGGCGGGCGGCGGTTTCCGGGATGTTTTCGGTGATGAATATGCTTAGCAAAACCCCGGCAAGGCCGACAGCCGCGCTCAGTAAAAACGCGCTGCGGTACCCCCACCTCTCTACAGCGAAGCTGCCAAGCAGCTTCGCCGCCATTATCCCCGCCGTGTTCGCCATATTGAGGTACGAAAGCTTGCTGGCGGTGCTGTCCCCGGCAAAGTAGCTTGCGAATAAAATCGTATAGACCACCCATGTTGAAGCCGAAACCCCCGACAAAAAGCGCATCAGCCCGATCCACATGGCGTTCGTTGTAAAATAAAGCCCGAGGGAGCTTAGCATCCCGAACAGCGCCCCCGCTATGATAAAGATTTTGCGCCTTCCTATGCGGTCGGACAAAATGCCCGCCGGTACCCGCAGTAAAATTTGCGCAAGGCCGTAAGCCCCGCCGATAACCCCAATCGCCGCGTAGCTTATCCCGATGGACTTCAAATACGGCGACATTGTCGGTATGTAGGCGTAGTTGCTGAACCAAAATATAGCGGTGACAAGATAGTATAGCTGTATCTGCGGTTTTTTCCGGTCGGTTAAACTGCCCATTTTGCTGTATCCTTTTAATTAAGATTAGAGCCGCTGCCCGATTGGCTGAGCTGTTCGTATTCCGCGTTGTTCAGCTTCATCTCGATCCACCTGTCCTTTGAGATAAGCACTTGCCTGGGTTTTGAGCCTTCAAACGGCCCTACAATGCCTTTTTCCTCAAGCTGGTCGATTATCCTGGCAGCGCGGGCGTAGCCAAGCTTTAGCCTGCGCTGCAGCGACGATGTAGACGCCTGCCCCATTTCAACTACACATTCGATTGCCTGCGGGAGCATCTCGTCCTCGCCGTCGAAGCCGCCGCTGTCGTTCGCGGTGCTTTTGCCCTTGCCTTTTTCGGCGATGGCGTGGCGGTCGATTTCCTCCACGATATCCTCGTCGTAGCTTGCGTTTTCGTTTTCCTTGATGAATGTGACGACCTTTTCCAGTTCATTGTCCGTTACAAAACAGCCCTGTACGCGGATCGGCTTGGATGCGCCCACGGGATAGAACAGCATATCGCCCCGCCCGAGCAGCCGCTCCGCGCCGCCCATGTCCAGTATCGTGCGCGAATCGACTTGACTGGATACCGCAAAGGCTATGCGTGACGGGATGTTGGCTTTGATTACGCCTGTGATAACGTCCACGGACGGCCGCTGTGTCGCGATTACAAGATGCATCCCCGCGGCCCGCGCCATTTGCGCCAAGCGGCAGATGGAATCCTCCACCTCATTCGGCGCCGCCATCATAAGGTCGGCAAGCTCGTCTATTATAATAACGATTTTCGGCATGGGGTCAAGCTCGCCGGATTCTACAGCGAGCCGGTTGTAGCCGGTAAGGTCGCGTACTTGGTTCTCCGCGAAAATTTTATAGCGCTTGAGCATCTCCGTAACCGCCCAGGACAGCGCGCCCGCGGCCTTCCGGGGGTCGGTGACTACCGGGATCAGCAGGTGCGGGATGCCGTTGTAGATGGCCAGCTCCACGACTTTTGGGTCGACCATGAGCAGCTTTACGTCATCCGGGGAGGATTTGAACAGAAGGCTCATTATAATCGAGTTTATGCAGACGGATTTGCCCGCGCCTGTCGCCCCCGCTATCAGCATATGCGGCATTTTGGCTATATCACCGACAACGGTATTGCCCGCGATATCTTTGCCCAGCGCAATTGGCACGGCGGTCTGCGCGTTTTGGAATTCGCGGCTTTCTATAATATCACGGATTGCCACCACGCTGATGATTTTATTCGGGACTTCTATGCCCACGGCGGCTTTGTTTGGGATGGGCGCTTCGATGCGTATGCCCGCCGCCGCCAGATTCAGTGCGATGTCGTCCGCCAAGCCCGTGATCTTCGATATCTTCACCCCGGCGGATGGCTGAAGCTCGTACCGTGTAACGGCGGGGCCGCGGCAAATATCCGTTATGCGCGTCTGCACACCGAAGCTTTTCAGCGTGTCCACCAGTTTTTCGGCGTTGGTTTTAAGCTCCTCGGTCACATCCTCGCCTGATACGGCCTTTGCGGGGCTGAGAAGCCCGATGCCCGGGTGACGGTATTCGGGCGGCAAGGGCGGCGGTTCAGCTTCGCTGACAATCCCCTCGCGCACAATCTCGCCCTCCCCCTGCACCCCCGCGATGCCGCTTAAAATATCCAGTATTACAGGCTCGCCGCTGTCGTCATCCCAAGGCGGCGCATCGTCAAACGACGGGCCGAGGGCTTCCGTAATATCGCGCTCCAGAGGATGCTCGCGCTCGATTACTACGGGCTCCGGCTGCGGCTCGCCGAGCGGGATGAATTCTTCGGGATGTATGTATTCGGTGGGACGGTCCTGCCCCAATGCTTCGATGAGCTTGTCGATTGAGCCGTCGTCTTCGCCCGGGCTGACAACGGGGTGTTCGGGCATCTGATCATCCGGGGCGGCGCTTTCCTCCCCGTCATCATGGCTGCGCGGGTCATCCTGCATAACGGGCGGGGCAACGCCGTGCGTAGCCGTCCCTGCCGCAACAGGGGTCCCGCGTGTAGAAAGCGGCCCATCGATCGGCACGTCAATATTAAAGCGGGCTGCTTTTCCGGGGGATTGCGTGTTTTTCGCGGGTGCGACAGGTTTTTCATTATGCGCGGGCGCGTCCTTCACGCGCTCGGAGTATTCGCGCTCCATCGTGCGTACAGGCGCCATTGCCCAGCGGAAAAGGCTGATCAGCGTAGAGCCGGTAATCAGCATTGCAAACACAAAAATCGCCAGTATAATTATAATGGAAGCGCCGGTTTTCTCAAACAGGCCGATGAGCGGCGCGGCAAAAACCGCCCCCGCGACCCCGCCGCCGCTCAGGCTTTTCCCGCCCTCATACAGCGCGGCTACAGTCCCGATAAGCCCCTGCGCTTCGGGCATACCCGCGCCGAAAATCTGGATCGCGCCGGAGATCATTATAATCAGCGCGCCCACCTGCCACAGCTTTGCTTTGATGGAGCTGAGGGGCTTGTCCATCGCCGCGATGACCGCTATATAGATGATAAGCGGCGCCAGGAAATACACGCTCCAGCCAAACAGGCCGAACAGCGCGCTGTGTATACTGCGCCAAAACGCGCCGCCCTCTATAAAGGTAAGCGCGGCTGTAAGTATGCCCAGCGCGAACAGCACAACCGCCCACATCTGCTTTTTTGCCTGGGACTGCGCGGGGGTTTCCTTAGAAGGCGTAGTGCGCTTCGGCGCGGGCTTTTTAACGGGGGATTTTCGGGTAGCCGGCATGGTTTAACATCCTTTTTTGTGTAATATATATCTTCTTAAATCGCTCTTTATTTTGAAGCGTCATATATAACCATTCCTTCTTTTTGGATGTTTTCGTATACAGCCGATGGATTTGCTATTTCGAGAATATCATATACATCAACCCTTACAGGCAATACATCAAGCAATTCGCCGCCTAATGCAAGGATTTTTCTGTTACGCAAACGCCCCCGGCTTTCAACGATTAAATCAACATCACTTTTTTCAGAAGCGGTCCCGCGGGCATATGAACCGAAAAGAATGACCTTGTCTACAGGATATTTTTCAACAACCGGGGCAATATGTGATTTTATTTCTTCTATAGATAACATTGACCGTCCCCCCAATACAAAATGTAATATGAAAACAGAACATCAGCGGTCAAATTACCGCCTTTTACCTCACCGGATGAAACAGCTTCAGCCCCATATACAGCTCCGCCTTTTCATTGTCATTATAGGCGGGTATTTCGGTAAACCCGTACTTGCGGTAAAGATGCAGTGCGGCGTGAAAACCCTTTCGGGAATCAAGGAGTATTTTGCAATACCCGTTTTCCCGCGAATACGCAACCGCGGTTTCCAGCAGCAAATTCCCATACCCTTTGCCCTGATGTTCTTTTAGCACAAACATCCGCTTCAGCTCTGCGGTTTTTTCGCCGCCCGCTTTGGTTATGTTTCTGACAGCAACCGTGCCTGCTAACAGTTTTCCGTCATAAAGGCACCACATACAGCCGTTTTCCATGTATGCTTTATATGCATCGGATATATCCGTATGCCTTCCGCCGGGTTCATAGCCCCAGCCCAAATCAGAAAAGCATTTTATAAAGAAGCGTTCAATATCCTTCTGCATAGTTTTATCGAAGATTTTCAGCTCATACATAATTGCACCCCTTTAAACAACCCCAAACCCCAGCAAAAACGCGAAAGCGGACGCCAGCAGGCAATAGATACCGAAGATGTAAAACTTATTGCTTTTTATCAGCGCCTTTATAAATTTAATAGCGAAAACGCCGCATACCATCGCGGCAAGAAATCCCGCCGCCATACTTGCGGGGGCGATGACGGGCCCGCCCGAGTTTACAATGCCCGCCGCTTCAACCAGCCCCGCGCCCAATATCACCGGGATTGACATCAAAAACGCGAAGCGCACGGCGAAGTCCTTTCTAAAGCCAACCAGCAGCCCGGCGAAGATCGTGCTGCCGCTTCTGGAAAGCCCGGGCAGAATCGCCGCGGCCTGTACCAGCCCTACCGCAAGCGCCGATTTTGCCGGCGCGTTTTTCGCCGTATGCCGCCCGCGCTTAAATCTGTCAACGCAAAACATCAGCACAGATGTAACCGCCAGCATAACCGCCACGACAAATATGTTCTCCAAAATATCATCAAAGCCCAGCGCTTTTATCCCAAGCCCCGCTAAAACGGCGGGGGCAGTGGCGGCAAGCAGCAGGAGCAGGAGCCTGCGCTGCGGTGTTTTGCGGTGTTTCCTTCTTTTTATGATATCGGCAAAAACCGCGATAAGCTCCTGCGCCAGCATACGCACGTCCCCGAAAAACATGATCACCACCGACAGCAGCGTGGCAAGGTGCAGCAACACGGAAAACGCAAGGTTTGCGTCCCCCCCGCGCCCTGTAAGTGTGTAAAAGATAACTAAATGCCCGGAGCTGGAAACAGGCAGGAATTCCGTAAGCCCCTGTACAATGCCGCTTATTACCGCTTCTATGACAGTCAAGATTATGCGCCCGCCTTTCCCGGGGAGTATTAGAACCAAAAGATGCTATATAAAAATATATTAAACGCGGCGCGCTCTAATGCGTAATAAGTATACCATACAGCCGCGTAAAAAAACAAGTATCGCGCGCCGCGCGGGCTAAAATGCATAATTATTCATAAAATATGTAAATTTGTGCGCCCGGGTAGTTGACAAGCCCGCCGGTATCGGTTATAATGTAATCGTTAAATATTCACAAGCTGCTTTCACAGCTTCTAAAGGGGCATGGGATATATGCCGAAAGTAAGCGAGGCCCTGCTGGAAATAAAAAATTTACACACATCCTTTCGCATAGAAGGGCAGTATTACGCCGCCGTGGACGGGGTTGACCTGACCGTTTTTAAAGACGAGGTCTTCGCGGTCGTGGGGGAAAGCGGCTGCGGGAAAACCGCCATGGCGCTTTCCATGGTGCGCCTTCACAACATAAACTATACCCGCATGGACGGCGAGATTTTATTCCACGGTAGCGGGAGCGGCCGGCCGCAGGATATCCTTAAATTAAAAGGGGCGGAGCTTAATAAAGTTCGCGGCGGGCATATCGGCATGATTTTCCAGGACCCGCTGTCCGCACTTAACCCGCTCCACCGGATAGGCCAGCAAATTGAGGAAACCTTGGTTTATCATACGGATTTGGACAAGGAGCGGCGAAAGGCCCGCGCCATGGAGCTTCTTGAAAATGTCGGGATGACAGACCCCGCGCTTACATATACACAGTTCCCGCATGAGCTTTCCGGCGGGATGCGCCAAAGGGCGATGATCGCAATCGCAATCTCCGCAAAGCCCGACCTGCTCATCGCGGATGAGCCTACAACAGCGCTGGATGTCACCATACAGGCGCAGATACTCGACCTTATCCGCGCACTTAAAAAAGAGATGAAGTCCAGCATAATCCTGATCACACATGACTTAGGGGTCGTTGCGGAAATGGCGGACAGGGTCGCCGTGATGTACGCAGGGCAGGTTGTGGAAACCGCCCCGGTAACAGAGCTTTTCGGCAACCCCCGCCATCCCTACACGCGCTCTTTGCTGCACTCAATACCCGGCGCGGCGGGCGGGGAAAACCGCCTGCACACCATCCACGGCGCGGTGCCCGATTTGCGCGGGCTTCCCAGGGACGGTTGCCGTTTTTCCCGGCGGACGCCGTGGATGCCGGGGGACGCGCACGAGGCTGTCCCAACCTACCATGAAGTGGGGCCGGGTCATTATGTGCTTTGTACCTGCTACAAGACTTTTCGTTTTGAGGAATAGCAAGGTCCTCTAAAATTGGGAGAGGGGGAGCCAAATGCCTTTGCTGGAAGTGAAAAACCTGAGGGTATGGTACCCTATACGCGGGGGCATACTCGGCCGCCGCATAGGCTGGGTCAAGGCGGTGGACGATGTGACCTTCTCCATCGAAGCCGGGCAGACGCTGGGGCTTGTCGGGGAAAGCGGCAGCGGGAAATCCACCACGGGCAAAGCCATTTTGGGGCTTGCGCATATATCGGCGGGGCAGATACTCTTTGAAGGCAATGACATTACGGACAGCGCAAGGCGAAACCGCTCCCCCTACCGCAAATCTGTGCAGATGGTTTTCCAGGATGTATATTCGTCCCTCAACCCGCGCAAGCGCGTTTTGGATATAATAGCGGAGCCGCTCCGCAATTTTGAAAAGCTTACAAAGGCCGAGGAAAAAAAGCGCGTGGATGAGCTTCTGTCCATCGTGGGGCTTACCTCCGACGCCGCTGTAAAGTACCCCTTTGAATTCAGCGGCGGGCAAAGGCAGCGCATCGGCGTGGCTCGCGCAATCGCCCTGAAGCCGCGGCTGATTATCGCGGATGAGCCTGTTTCCGCGCTGGACCTTTCGGTGCAGGCGCAGGTGCTGAATTACCTCAAGGACATACAAAAAGAGCTGGGGCTTGCGTATTTATTTATCAGCCATGATTTAGGCGTTGTGCGCCATATGTGCGAGCATCTCGCGATCATGCACAACTCCCGCTTTGTGGAGTTCGGCACGCGGGAGGACATCTACAGCAGCCCAACGCATATCTATACACGGCGGCTTATCGCCGCAATCCCGGATATCGACCCGCTGAAGCGCGATGAAAACAACCGCCGCCGCATTGAGGTGGCAAAGGAATATACAGACCGCCGCGAAGACTACTACCTGGACAGCACAGGCGTGTATGATCTAAAAAAGATATCCGCCACGCACATGGTGGCGTTGCCTTAAAATATAAAAGGGAGGGGGCGGAAGCCTATGTGGAAAACCATTGCCAGAAGACTTTTGATACTTGTGCCGCAGCTTTTTGCCCTGAGCCTTTTGATTTTCCTGCTGGCGCAGCTAATGCCGGGGGACGCCCTGCGCGGTTTTATCGGGCCCGGCACGCATCCCGACCTTTTAGAAAGGCTGAGGGAGCATCATGGGCTTAACGATCCTTGGTACCAGCAGTATTGGCGCTGGCTGACCGCCGTTTTGCAGGGCGACATGGGCAATTCCATAACCTTCCAGCGGCCCGTCATCGCGGTTATAGGCGACAGGATCGGCAACACCATGCTGCTTTCAATAATGGCGAGCCTGTTTACCTACTTGATCGCCGTGCCTTTGGGCATTTTAGCCGCCCGACATAAGGGGACATCGCTGGACAGGGGGACAATGATCTACACCTTTGTCGCGCTTTCTATCCCGACAGTGGTCATGGGGCTGATCAATATACTTGTATTCGCCTTAACCTTGGGCTGGTTCCCGCCGTTCGGAGCGGTGGAGCTTTCGGCGCACGCGGCGGGGGGCTGGACAGCTTTTTCCAGCCGCATATACCACGCGCTACTCCCCGCCTTTACCATGGCGTTTTTAGGGACGGTCAGCATCATCTACTATCTGCGCAATGAAATAATCGACAACGACTCCTCCGATTTCGTAACAACCGCCAGGAGCAAGGGCGTGCCGGAAAACGAGGTTTATACGCGCCATATCCTGCGCAACGCCCTGCTTCCGGTAGCAGGGAGCGCGGGGGCGCTGGTTGTGCTGATTTTCTCGGGTTCAATTTTTATTGAAACAGTTTTCACCTTTCAGGGCATGGGGCAGCTTTTCATAAGCTCTATTCGGGGCAGGGATTTCCCCGTTGCCAACGCGCTGATTATGTTTTACGCCATACTTAACACGCTTGCTATTTTGGTGACAGATATCGTGATTACCATAATCGACCCGCGTATACGCATAAAATAAAGAAAGGGGGCCGCACAATGGAACGGAGCGCGTGGAAAGTCATGTGGAACGAGATCCGCCATGACGCGGTCGCCATGACCGGGCTGATCCTGTTTATCCTAATTATGGCAAGCGTATACATATGGTCGCTGTTTATTGACGAGCAGGCGATGATGATCGCGAACTTTCGCTTTAGGAATATCGGGCCGTCCCCGGGCGTGCCTTTCGGGTTTGATTCTCTGGGCAGGGATATGCTGCCGCATTTGATCATCAGCGCGCGCAATTCCTTTAACATGGCGTATGTGGTCACGGTGGTCGGCGTGGCATTCGGCACGCTTGTCGGGCTTTTTTCCGGGTTCTACGGCGGCCATGTGGACAATGTACTCATGAGGGTCTTGGATTTTTGGGGCATGATCCCCGCCCTTATGCTGATTATCGTGTTTGTTTCCACAATGCCCGGATACACGCCAATTCACTTCGCGCTGATGTTCACCGCCATTTACGCCTGGCAAGGTACGGCGCGCCTAATCCGCTCCATGGCATTCCGACAGGCGTCGCTGGAATATGTCGCCGCTTCAAAGACGCTCGGTACGCCTAACGCGGTGATTATCTTCCGCGAGATTACGCCAAACCTGGTTTCGATCATGACAGCGAACCTTACCATACAGCTCGCGGCGAATATCGGCTTTGAAACAGGGCTTACGTTTTTAGGCTTCGGCGTGCCGTTCGGGACGCCCAGTTTAGGGCTTCTTGTGTACAACGCCGCAACACCCCAGGCGCTCAGGCATTATTGGTGGCAGTGGCTCCCCGCCGCGCTGCTTATAGTAATTGTAATGCTGTGCATAAACTTCATTGGCCAGGCCCTTAACCGGGCCGCCGACGCGAAGAAAAGATCTATCTAATTAAAGGAGGCAATTGAATTGACAAAGAAAAGATTTATCGCGCTTACCGCTTTGCTGATGGCCGCTGTGATGCTGTTTGCGGCTTGCGCGAGGCAGTCCGTAGGGAAGCTCGGCTTCGAAGTGCCGGATGGGCACCCGCTGCAGCAGCTTGAGTACCTGCTCGAGCAGTTCCCGCAATCCTTAGACACGGGAGAGGCCCATGTCCCCGGCACAACATTCATGTACGGCATAGGCTCCACCTCGCCTATTTCGGGGATAATAGGCGGCTCGATCTTCACCGACCAGGCCCTTGACCAGTACATCTGCGACCTGCTCGGCACCGGCTCCAGCAGCCTTACCTCAATGACCGACGGGTTCCAGCACGGCCAGGACGGCGTGGCGACCTTCGACTATGACCTGGACGCCAAAACCATTACCCTGACCATGCAGCACGATGTCTATTGGCACGACGGTGTGCCGCTGACCTTGGAGGACCTTGTTTTCACGTATGAGCTGCTTGCGCATCCCGATTATTCCGGCCTGCGCCGCACCGCGGAAATTGAGCTGATCACAGGCTTTTTGGATTACGCCGAAGGCAGGGCGGACCATATTTCCGGGCTTGTCCTCTCCGAAGACAAAAAGACGCTGACAAAGCATCTGGACGAAATGCCTGTAACGCTGCTGTATTTCGCCCTGTGGTATTCACCGATGCCGAAGCATATCTTTGAAAACATCCCAATGATCGATATGGCGTCCAGCGATGCCGTGCTTGTAAACCCAATCGGCTGGGGCCCGTTTAAGATTGACCATATCGTCCCGGGCGATGCCTTTGAAATGGTGCGCAACGAAAACTACGTATTCGGCGCGCCCCCGATCGAGCGCCTTAGGGTCGAGCGCTTTGACCCGACACAGGCAGGCGAGCTTATGGCTTCGGGCAGGTTCGACTTTATCCGCTTCCCGTCCGACCAGTATATCTACCACGCCGATGCCTCCAACTTCACTTTCCTGGGGCAGCCCTCCGACTGGGCGGGGCATATCGCCTTCCGTCTGGGCAACTGGGATTTCGACAACAACAAAAACGTATATAACCCCGACAGGCTTATGGCGCAGGTCGGCCCGCAGTTCCGCCAAGCCATGGCCTACGCGATTGACGAGGCCGCTATAGGCCAGGCGCTCTACAACGGCTTGCAATTCCCCGCCGCAAGTATTATATCGCCGAACCATCTCCCGCTGGTGGACGTAGAAATGCCTGGCTTCACCTATGACCCCGACAAAGCGCGCCAGCTTCTGGACGACGCGGGCTTCAACCAATTTGACGCCGAAGGCTTCAGGCTGATGCCCGACGGCTCGCCCTTAGTTATCTACTGGGCGCTGGCATCCGGCCCGCTGGAAGAGGAAATCCACGCTTTCTATACACAGGCATGGCGGGATATCGGCCTGAGGGTTGAGCTTTGGCAGGAGCGCACGCATGACCAGCTTTACCTTTGGGATGTAATGGACGTGGACCTGTACTATAACAACCCCGATTATCCCACAGAGGTGCATATTTATTCCGCCGCCTGGTCTATGGGCGCGAACCCTAACCCCGAGGGGGTTTGGGGGCATATATTCTGGAACACCTGCAGATACACCTCCCCCGAATACGATGATATTTTAGCGCGCATGGTCAGCCCCGAGGCCTGGGACCCCGAATATATGGATCAGGTTTTCAGCGACTGGCAGTGGTATTTCTACAACAATGTGCCTGTCATACCCACCAGATGGCGCCTTGATCTGCACGCCATCAACAACCGCGTGACCAACTGGGATACGCGCAACGGCTTCGCCTTTAACGGCAGCCTGCACGGCTGGCAGAATATTTCCCTTTCCGCCGCGGAACCTTATAGGGGATAGTGCATTAGCGAATAGAAAGAGGTGCCTAGATGAGTAAAGACACAGAAGTTTTGCTGCGTACGATTCTATATCAGGCACTGCGCGCGAAGTCACTCACCGAAATAAGGGCGGCGATAAAGGCAATGTGTTCGGGCGACGACATTGCCTCGGTCGAAAAGGCTATAGCTGAACTCCATGAAAACGAACCTTCCCCGGAATAACATCACCCCCCCCCCCCCCCCCCCCACCCCCGCGGGGGGGGGGGGGGGGGGGGGGGGGGGGGGGGGGGGGGGGGGGGGGGGGTTTGGGTGGGG
>WRLS01000021.1 GCA_009776345.1 Oscillospiraceae bacterium
GTTTGCTCCCCACGCTTTCGAGCCTCAGCGTCAGTATAAGGCCCAGCAGGCCGCCTTCGCCACTGGTGTTCCTCCTAATATCTACGCATTTCACCGCTACACTAGGAATTCCGCCTGCCTCTACCCCACTCAAGATACTCAGTTTTGGATGCAGCCCCGCAGTTGAGCTGCGGTATTTCACATCCAACTTAATTACCCGCCTACGCTCCCTTTACACCCAGTAATTCCGGACAACGCTCGCCACCTACGTATTACCGCGGCTGCTGGCACGTAGTTAGCCGTGGCTTCCTCACGGGGTACCGTCATTATCGTCCCCCGCAACAGAGCTTTACAACCCGAAGGCCGTCTTCACTCACGCGGCGTCGCTGGGTCAGGGTTCCCCCCATTGCCCAATATTCCCCACTGCTGCCTCCCGTAGGAGTCTGGGCCGTGTCTCAGTCCCAATGTGGCCGGCCAACCTCTCAGTCCGGCTACCGATCGAAGGCTTGGTAGGCCTCTGCCCCACCAACTACCTAATCGGGCGCGAGCCCATCTCAAAGCGGGTCCGTAGACCCTTTGATCATTAAAGGATGCCCTCTACTGATTTTATGCGGTATTAGCGTCCGTTTCCGGACGTTATTCCCCACTCCAAGGCAGGTTGCTCACGTGTTACTCACCCGTCCGCCGCTAGCTCCGCTAGCAGGATTTAGGTTTTAGGTTTTAGGTTTTAGGAGTTAAATTTAGCTTCCCGCTTCTTCTTTCCCCTAAACCCTATATCCTAAACCCTCAATCCTGCGGGCGAAGCCCGCTCGACTTGCATGTGTTAGGCGCGCCGCCAGCGTTCGTCCTGAGCCAGGATCAAACTCTTAAATTATTCGTATATCAAGCGCCGCCATCCCTAAAGGCCGGCCGCGCCCAACATCAATTTAAGGCTCAAACCCATGCTTCATTGCGAATCACAAGCTTTTTTTGTTTCCGTTCGCTCGGGCCAATAAAGGCCCGGGTCTAGTTCAAATAAATTAACAAGGCCTATCCTTCGCGCTACGGCTTTCAAGTATCTGCGTCACCGCAAACACTCCCCGCCCGCCTTCACGTATACCTGCCATGCAAATATCCGCCCCGGCCAAGCTCCGCCGCCCGCTCAGAATAGTTAATGTTGTTCAATTTTCAAGGTGCAGGGTGCCGGGCGGCCTGTCTTAAACAAAAAAAGAAGGCCTGCCGGACAGTTTTATTATAATAACAGACCCTTGCGGGGTTGTCAAGTGTTTTTTTAAAAATTTATCAATTTATTTTTTATGCGCAGAATTTCGGTTTCAGTATCAAATGTAACGGCATAGCCCCCGCCATACGGGATGTCCTCATAGAAGTACAGAAAGCCCTGTGCCAAGAATCTGTTTATAATTATCATGATAACCGTATGATGCGCGACAAGCGCGGCGGATTGCAAACCGTATCCGGCAAGCTCGCTTATTATTTCCCGGAAAATACGGATATTGCCCTGCTGCACCGCATAAGGTGCGCTGCCGCCCCCGACAGCCCCCGCGTAAGGCGCCCCCGCCCACGAGCGGAATATGTCCGAGCCCGCGGCTTTGCGGTATTCCATACCCTCCAGGCCGCCGTAATCGTAGCGGCTGATCCCGGGAAGCACAACGGGCAGGCGGTAAATTTCCACGGCGGTTTCTACGCATCGCGCGGAAGGCGCGGTATACGCCCGGGATACCGCGGGATAAACGCCGCCGCGCTTATTTTTTACGAGCGCGTCACGCCCGCACTCGCTCAACGGCGCATCGGCGGATTGGAACGGGCTTTCCGGTGAAGCGGGCGCGCCGTCACGGATGAGGGCCAGGTCTATTATCATAGGTATCTTCCATCGTGTGCAATATTTGTCGAATTATAGTATATTCTAACAAATATTGCGGTGATGTCAAGGCGGCGGTGCGCGCTTCGCGCAGGTTTTAGGATTGAGGTTTGAGGTTTTAGGGAAAGGACGAAGCTTTTAGTTTCTTCCCTTCCTTAAACCTATATCCTAAAACCTAAATTCCTGCCGAAGGCAAAACACCCGTCACCGCGACGAACAAGTCGTCACGGTGCCACCCTCTTTAAAAAAGAGGGTACGTCCTACGGTTGTTTTGCGCCTTCTAATGAAAGAATAAATCTTGCTGTAGCCTTACCCTCTTTTTTAAAGAGGGTGGCGCGAAGCGATTTATCGCTTCGTGACGGGTGTTTTGACCGCGGCGGGGGCAAGCCCCCGCCCTACATTGTCATCTTTTAATTGTGAATTTCACATTTCCCGCAACTGCGAAATTTGCAAAAAATAAAAAGGGAAGAAACTCATCGTTTCTTCCCTTACTAATCTCTAATCCCTAATCCCTATCCGGTTTCACCCCTACATAAACAGTAACGGGTATCTCGTCCTCCCCCACGCGCGCCCTGCTGTCCGGGTCGAACACCGTGATGACGGCGGTACATTCGTATATGCCCTCGTCTAAAGGCTCGCCCTGTATCGCCACGGCGTTTACGCTGGACCCCGGCCCGATAAAGCCGGAGTAATAGATCGAGCGCCCGGTTTCGTCCAGTACAATATCCACGCGTATGTAGTTTTCGTTCGCCTCTTTATTTGTGATAAGCACATTGCCGCGGGAATCCGGCGTGGCGAAATGGATTTTGCTGTTGATTGTATAGCCCGCGCCGCTTTCGGTTACATCGCCCTCAATAAGCCCCGCGGCAGGGGCGGCGACCGCCATCCCGCTTAAAACCGTCAGCCTCGAAACCAGCGCCATGGCGGTTATCAGCACAATACACGCGCAGAAAATCCCTGTCATGCGTTTTATATTAGAAAAAAGCTTCTGCTGCATACCCGCCCCCATTATTGTTTTTTGGGAAAATATAACACAACCGGCAAAAAGTGCTTGACAAATTGCGCCGGGTATAATATAATGGTGTACTGTATCTAAAATGGCCAAATGCCGCTTTTTTTAGTATTATAGCACAGCGCGGCGGCGATTTCAAGTGCATTTGCTAAAAAAGCGCAGAAATCGAAATGGAGTTGATTTAATCCTATGGTAAAAGTCACGCCCGTACAGCTGGGCCGCAATACCAGGATGAGCTTCAACCGGATCAAAGAGGTCCTGGAGATGCCCAACCTTATCGAGGTGCAAAAGAATTCCTACCGCTGGTTTCTGGAGGAGGGGCTGAAGGAGGTTTTCCGCGATATGTCCTCCATCACGGACTACCAAGGCAACCTGGTGTTGGACTTTATCGACTACCGCATGGAAAGCACGCCGAAGTATACCATAGAAGAAAGCAAGGAGCGCGACGCCACCTACGCCGCGCCGCTCCGTGTACGCGCAAGCCTGTACAATAAAGAAACGGGCGAGGTTAAGGAGCAGGACATCTTCATGGGCGATTTCCCGCTCATGACAGACAGCGGGACTTTTATCATCAACGGCGCCGAGCGCGTCATCGTGTCCCAGCTCGTGCGCTCCCCGGGCATCTACTACTCCCTTTCCCGCGACAAGGCGGGCAAGGAGCTGTTCTCCGCAACCGTGATCCCTAACCGCGGCGCATGGCTTGAGTTTGAAACTGACTCCAACGATATCTTCCATGTCCGCATAGATAAAAACCGCAAGCTGCCCGTCACAACCTTTGTGCGGGCGCTGGGGCTTGGCAGCAACTACGAGATCGAGGAATTTTTCGGCGGCGACCCGCTGATCCTCTCGACCCTCGAAAAGGACGCGACAAAAAACATCGAGGAAGCGCTGCTGGAGGTCTACCGCAAGCTGCGCCCCGGTGAGCCGCCCACGGTCGAAAGCGCGCAGACCCATATAGACAACCTGTTTTTTGAGCCGCGCCGCTATGACCTTTCCCGCGTGGGGCGCTACAAATACAACAAAAAGCTTGCTTTAGCGGCGCGTATTGCCGGGCATACGCTGACTCAGCCTGTCGCGGACCCGCTGACCGGTGAGCTTATCGCCGATGCCGGGGAGGTTTTGACCCGCGCGAAGGCTGAAGAAATCGAACGCTCCGGCGCGGACACAGTCTTTATCATATCCGGCGACAGGGGCGGCGAGCCGGGCATGGAAATAAAAGTGGTATCCAACGGCATGGTCAATATCCACGACTTTGTCGGGTTTGACTGCAAGCCGCTCGGCGTACTCGAAAAAGTGCGCTTTTGCATCCTGCGCGAGATACTGGACGCCTTTTCCGGCGACGAGGAAGGCATGAAGACAGAAATCGGCAAGCGCCTCGATGAGCTTGTCCCCAAGCATATCATAAAAGACGATATCTTCTCCGCCGTGAATTATATGTGCAACCTGCAAAAAGGCACCGGCAATGTGGACGATATCGACCACCTCGGCAACCGCCGTATCCGCAGCGTGGGCGAGCTTTTGCAAAACCAGTTCCGCATCGGCTTTTCCAGGATGGAGCGCGTTATCCGCGAGCGCATGGCGACACAGTCCCAGGACATGGACGTAATCACGCCCCAGGCGCTTATAAACATCCGCCCGGTCATGGCGGCGATAAAAGAATTTTTCGGTTCCTCCCCGCTCAGCCAGTTCATGGACCAGACAAACCCGCTGGCGGAGCTTACGCACAAGCGGCGGCTTTCCGCGCTCGGCCCCGGCGGGCTTTCGCGCGACCGCGCCTCGTTTGAGGTGCGCGACGTACACTACAGCCACTACGGGCGTATGTGCCCTATCGAAACGCCGGAAGGCCCGAACATCGGCCTGATCTCATACCTGGCGACCTTCGCGAGGATCAACGAGTACGGCTTCATCGAAACGCCCTACCGCAAGGTTGACAAAGAGGCCGGGCGCGTTGTTGACGAGGTCGTCTACATGACCGCCGACGTTGAGGACAACTACGTAATCGCCCAGGCGAATGAGCCGCTGGACAGCGAAAACCGCTTTACCGACCGCCGCGTAACCGTGCGCTACAAGGACCATATACAGGAGGTTTTGCCCGGGCGCGTGGATTTCATGGACATTTCGCCGAAAATGGTGGTGTCCGTGGCGACGGCGATGATCCCGTTTTTGGAGAACGACGACGCCAACCGCGCGCTCATGGGTTCAAATATGCAGCGCCAGGCAGTGCCGCTGATCCGCCCCGAAACCGCAATCGTCGGCACCGGCATGGAATACAAGGCCGCTGTGGATTCCGGTGTTGTTGTGCTTTCAAAGCACGACGGCACGGTCGTGAAGGTTTCCGCGCGCGAAATACGCATACGCGACGATAAAGGCACACAGCACACCTACCGGCTTATTAAATATATGCGCTCCAACCAGGGCACCTGCATCAACCAGCGCGCGATAGTCAGCGTTGGCGATAAAGTGCGCGCGGGCGATGTAATAGCCGACGGCCCCGCCACCAGCGAAGGCGAAATCTCTTTGGGCAAAAATATGCTCGTGGGCTTTATGACCTGGGAGGGCTATAACTACGAGGACGCCGTGCTGATTAACGAGCGCCTTGTAAAAGAAGATGTATTCACTTCTATCCATATAGAAGAATATGAGCTTGAATCCCGCGACACAAAGCTCGGCCCCGAGGAAATAACGCGCGACATCCCCAACGTGGGCGAGGATGTGCTGAGGGAGCTTGACGAGCGCGGCATAATCCGCGTGGGCGCGGAGGTCCGCTCCGGCGATATTCTGGTGGGCAAGGTAACGCCGAAGGGCGAAACCGAGCTTAACGCGGAGGAGCGCCTGCTCCGCGCGATCTTCGGCGAAAAGGCACGCGAGGTGCGCGACACTTCCCTGCGCGTCCCCCACGGCGAATACGGCATAGTTGTTGACGTAAAAGTTTTTACCCGCGAAAATTCAGACGAGCTTTCCCCCGGCGTAAACATGGTCGTGCGCTGCTACATCGCCCAGAAAAGAAAAATTTCCGTGGGCGACAAAATGGCGGGCAGGCACGGCAACAAGGGCGTTGTGTCCCGCGTATTGCCGCAGGAGGATATGCCCTACCTGCCCGACGGCCGCCCGCTGGATATCGTGCTGAACCCGCTGGGCGTTCCCTCGCGCATGAACATCGGGCAGGTGCTGGAGGTCCACCTTGGGCGCGCGGCTGACGCGCTTGGCTGGAAGATCATGTCCCCTGTTTTCGACGGCGCGAACGAATACGATATAATGGACTGCCTTAATAAAGCCGGCCTTGGCGAGGACGGCAAATCCGTGGTTTACGACGGCCGCACGGGCGAGCCCTTCGACAATCCCGTAACCGTGGGCTATATGTACTTCCTCAAGCTCCACCACCTGGTTGACGACAAGATCCACGCCCGCTCCACCGGCCCGTACTCGCTGGTGACACAGCAGCCCCTCGGCGGCAAGGCACAGTTCGGCGGCCAGCGCTTCGGCGAGATGGAGGTCTGGGCGCTGGAGGCATACGGCGCGGCATATACCCTGCAAGAAATCCTAACAGTGAAATCGGACGACATCGTCGGGCGTGTGAAAACCTACGAGGCTGTCATAAAAGGCCAGAACGTGCCCAAGCCCGGCATCCCCGAATCCTTCAAGGTCCTCATAAAAGAATTGCAGTCGCTGTGCCTGGACGTAAAGGTGCTGGACTCGGACGGCGCGGAAATCGACTTCAAGCAGAACTTCGACGATGACAACATGGGGCTTGCGATTAAAGAGGAGGATCTGTTTGAGAATGTCTCGGTCGAAATTGAAAGCGAAATCGAGGCGGGCTTCGAGATCGAACAGCCCGACCCGTCCGACTTCGAGGACAGGGACGAGGACGAAGATGACGACGACGAGGACGAGGACGACGATACAGACGATACAGTAGAAGGCGAAGAGGAAGACGACGTTTTTGATTTAGACGACTAAGAATCCGCGCCGTTCTACTAATTCCTAATTCCTAATTCCTAACAACTATTTGGGGGTAGAATCATTGGAATTTAATGTATTTGAATCCATGAAAATCGGGCTGGCATCCCCGGACGCCATCTCTGTCTGGTCCTTTGGCGAGGTAAAAAAACCCGAAACCATAAACTACCGCACCCTAAAGCCCGAGCGCGAGGGCCTGTTCTGCGAGCGCATCTTCGGCCCGCAAAAGGACTGGGAGTGCTACTGCGGCCGATACAAGCGCATCCGCTACAAGGGCAAGGTCTGCGAGCGCTGCGGCGTGGAGGTCACGCGCTCCAAGGTCCGCAGAGAGCGCATGGGGCATATAAAGCTTGCCGCGCCGGTTTCGCACATCTGGTACTTCAAAGGCACATCCTCGCGGATGGGGCTGCTGCTTAATATGTCGCCGCGCCTGCTTGAAAAGGTGCTGTACTTCGCCGCGTATGTGATTATCGACCCGGGCATGACGAACCTTAAAAAATACAGCCTGCTCACCGAAAAAGAATACCGCGAGCTAAAAGAAGCCTACGAGGACGATTTCAAGGCGGGGATGGGCGCGGAAGCGGTAAAAGAGCTGCTGGCGGAAATTGACATCCCGGCGCTTTCTAATGAGCTGAAGGAGGAGCTTAACGCCTCCAGCGGCCAGAAGAGGGCAAAGACGCTCAAACGCCTGGAAGTCGTAGAAGCTTTCCGGCTTTCCGGCAACAAGCCGGAGTGGATGATACTGGACATTGTGCCGGTAATCCCGCCGGACATCCGCCCGATGGTACAGCTTGACGGCGGGCGTTTCGCCACCAGCGACCTTAATGATTTATACCGCCGCGTAATAAACCGCAACAACCGTTTGCAAAAGCTGCTTGACCTCGGCGCGCCGGATATTATTGTACGCAACGAAAAACGTATGCTCCAGGAAGCCGTGGACGCGCTCATCGACAACGGCAGGCGCGGCCGCCCTGTCACGGGGCCGAACAACAGGCCGCTAAAATCCCTTTCCGATATGCTAAAGGGCAAGCAGGGGCGCTTTAGGCAAAACCTGCTGGGCAAGCGCGTGGACTACTCCGGGCGCTCTGTCATCGTGGTAGGGCCGGAGCTGAAAATCCACCAGTGCGGCCTGCCCAAGGAAATGGCGATTGAGCTTTTCAAGCCCTTTGTAATGAAGCGGCTGGTAGACAGCAAGGACGCGCAAAACGCAAAACAGGCGCGCAAAATGGTAGAGCGCGCCACATCGAAGGAAGTCTGGGACGCGCTGGAGGTTGTGATCAAGGACCACCCCGTGCTGCTCAACCGCGCGCCGACACTGCACAGATTGGGCATACAGGCGTTCGAGCCTATCTTGGTTGAAGGCCGCGCGCTCAAGCTCCACCCGCTGGTCTGCACCGCGTATAACGCGGACTTCGACGGCGACCAAATGGCGGTACACGTGCCGCTATCCGCCGAAGCCCAAGCCGAAGCGCGTTACCTTATGCTTGCGGCTGGCAATCTGCTCAAGCCGTCGGACGGGCGGCCTGTCGCCGTGCCGACCCAGGACATGATCCTCGGCTCCTACTATCTCACCATGACCCGCGAAAAAGGCAAAGGCGCTGGCAAGGTCTTCCGCGACCCCAACGAGGCTGTCATGGCATACAACGAAAAAGTCATCAGCCTGCACGCGCCGATTAAAGTGCGCGTAACCCGCGAAACCGCGGACGGCGTCCGCTCCAAAATCATAGAAACCACAGCCGGGCGCATTATCTTCAACGAGCCTATCCCGCAGGACCTGGGCTTTGTTGACCGCACCGACCCGGAAGCGATGTTCGGGCTGGAGTGCGATTTCCTTGTGCGCAACAAAGAGCTTGGCAGGATAATCGACCGCTGCATTTCCCGCCACGGCACGGCAAAAACCGCCGAGCTTCTCGACAAGATTAAAGACCAGGGCTTTAAGTACAGCACAAAGGGCGCGATTACCGTCGCGATCGCGGACGCCGTCGTCCCGCCCGAGAAGAAGCAATACCTCGCCGAGGCCGAACAGCGCATTGAGGAAATACAGCGCCGCTACGACCGCGGGCTGATCTCCGAGGAAGTGCGGTACGAGCGCGTAATCCGCACCTGGAACGAAACCACCGACAAAGTAAGAAGCTCGCTTGAAGAAAGCTTCACAGAAGAAAACCCGATTTATATGATGGCGCACTCCGGCGCGCGCGGTTCGATGGACCAGATCCGCCAGCTTGCGGGTATGCGCGGGCTTATCGCCAACACCTCCGGCCGCGCGATAGAAATACCCATCCGCGCAAACTACCGCGAGGGGCTTAACATCCTCGAATACTTCAACTCATCGCGCGGCGCGCGCAAGGGCCTTGCGGACACCGCTTTGCGCACCGCCGACTCCGGCTACCTCACCCGCCGCCTTGTTGACGTTTCGCAGGAGGTTATCATCCGCGAGATCGACTGCGGCACCTCCCACGGCGCGTCTGTCGAGGAAATTTGGGACAGCGGCCGCGTTATAGAAGAGCTGGGCGAGCGCCTTATGGGCAGGTACCCCGCCGAAGATGTAATACACCCCGAAACCGGCGAGCTGCTTATCTCCAAGGATAAAATGATGACCGAGGCGGATGCCGCCGCGGCAATCGAAGCCGGGATAAAATCCATGAAGATACGCTCTATCCTAAACTGCCGTTCCGCAAACGGCATCTGCTCCAAATGCTACGGCGCGAACCTCGCCAACGGCCAGCCTGTTTCAATCGGCGAAGCCGTGGGCGTAATCGCTGCACAGTCCATCGGGGAGCCGGGAACACAGCTTACAATGCGCACCTTCCACACCGGCGGGATCGCGTCCGCCAGCGATATCACACAGGGCCTTCCCAGGGTGGAGGAGCTGTTTGAGGCGCGCAAACCCAAAAACTCCGCAATAATCAGCCATCTTGACGGCATAATAAGCTTTGAGAAGGACGCCAAGGGCATGGATTTCTGCATCGTGACCAATAACGAAACGGGCGAGCGCTTTGAAAAACAGGTCGTCTACGGCTCCACTTTGCGCGTGTCCGAGGGCGACGAGGTTAAAAAAGGCGACCTGATCACGGAAGGCTCCATCGAACCCGCAGAAATACTGGCTGTACTGGGCGAGCTTGCCGTGCAGGATTATCTTATCAAAGAAGTCCAGCGCGTCTACCGCACACAGGGCGTTGACATCAACGACAAGCACATCGAGGTTATCGTGCGCCAGATGATGCGCAAAGTCAAAGTCGACGAGCAGGGCGACACGCGGCTGATTTCCGGCTCCGTTGTTTCAAAGCATGAGCTGGGGCAGGTAAACGCCGATATCGAGGCGCTCAACGACGCGGACGGCGGCGAACGCAGCCCAGCCACGAGCATCCCGATGCTCCTCGGCATAACAAAAGCGTCCCTTGCCACCGAAAGCTTTATGAGCGCCGCCGCTTTCCAGGAAACCACCCGCGTCCTCACCGAAGCCGCAATCCAGGGCAAGGTAGACCCGCTTGTCGGGCTTAAGGAAAACGTCATCATCGGTAAGCTTATCCCCGCGGGGACAGGCACGGTGGTATACTCCCGCTTTAAGAGCCAGAATGACACCGGCGGGGAGACAGCATACGACAAAACGCTCGACCTTGCGGGCCGCCTCAATGACGCGCGCGAGGAAGAACGCCTCGCTTACAGCACCGAGGCGCTGTAATCAGCGGCACACTTCTTAATGAAAGGGTGATTGGTATGGAGCAAAAAGCAAGGCTTAATCTAAGCCTTGACCCCGGCTTAAAAAAAGAAACAGAAAAAATGCTGGATAGCTTAGGCTTGGATTTTAAAACAGCAATAACTGTTTATTTTAAGCAAATCATAAAGAAGAAAAAAATCCCCTTTGAAATTTCCGATTCCCATTATTATACTGTCGAGGAGGTCGCCGGTGCTAACTGGCGCAATATCCCGGACAAAACAGAGGATGAGTGGGAATGAAATACACACCTGTTTTTACTGAGTTTTCAAAAGCAGATTATGATAGCTTAGACGGCAGCCAAAAAAAGCAAATATTAAAATCGCTAATCAAAATCGAAGAAAACGGCATGAATACCGGGCAGCCCCTGCACGGCGCACTATGGGACTGCAGGAAATTGAAACACAAGAAAATGGGCTTGCGCGTTATTTTCAGAAAATCTGCTATTGGCATCGAAATTATCGAAATCGTGGTTATCGGCAAACGTGAAGATGACGAGGTGTATAAAACCGCAGCCATGCGGCTGCAAAGATGCTAACCCCTAATGTTTACGGGCAATTGCCCCAAAGCATACAATACAACAAAAGAAAGGAGGAACCTCATGCCGACCTTTAACCAACTCGTCCGCAAGGGCAGGGAGGAATCGGTGAAAAAATCAACGGCCCCCGTGCTTCAAAAGATTTACAATTCCAAGAAGCGCGCCGCCCTAAACCATCCGTCCCCCCAAAAGCGCGGCGTCTGTACGGCTATCAGGACGCTCACGCCCAAAAAGCCCAATTCCGCGCTGCGCAAAGTGGCAAGGGTGCGCCTGTCCAACATGATGGAAGCAACGGCGTATATCCCCGGAGAAGGGCATAACCTGCAGGAACACAGCGTTGTGCTGATCGAAGGCGGGCGCGTGCGCGACCTTCCCGGCTGCCGCTACCACATTATCCGCGGCACGCTGGACACACAGGGCGTAGCCAACCGCAAGCAGTCCCGCTCCAGGTACGGGGCAAAACGGCCAAAAGCCGGAAAGTAGGCTGACGCCGGGTTTTAGGACCCTAAACAAAAGACCGGAAAGTAACAAAGCTTAAAAAACGCCGGCACGATTGGCTTAATATATTGGATGCAGGGTAAGGAAGTGTCAATCAATAAGTTTCACAACGTCATTGGAGAAAACTGCATAAATTAGAGCATTTTCCTCCAATGACTGTTCAACTAATTTCTTGACAATTCCTTAAGGCAACTAGGTTAAGGTTACACAACCTAAATCCTAAAACCTAAATCCTAAATCCTGCCAACGGCATGGCACCGCGAAGGTTTGTCACTTTCGAGTACCGATGAATTCACAAATGGGGGTCGGTCCATACCGGTCGCCGTATGAAGGAGGGAAGAGAAGTGCCCAGAAGAGGAAAAATAGCAAAACGCGATGTTTTGCCGGATCCGCTGTACAATTCAAAAATGGTGACGCGCCTGATAAACTCCATTATGCTGGACGGGAAAAAAGGCGTAGCCCAAAAAATAGTGTACGGCGCGTTCGAGATTGTCCAGACCAAAACCGGGAAAGAACCGCTGGAAGCGTTTGAAACCGCACTGGAGAACATCATGCCCGTGCTTGAGATCAAGGCCCGCCGTGTCGGCGGCGCTACGTATCAGGTGCCGATTGAAGTGCGGCCCGCGCGCCGCCAGACGCTGGGGCTGCGGTGGCTTACAAGCTATTCGCGCACCCGCGGGGAAAAGACGATGAAAGCACGCCTGGCGGGCGAGATTATGGACGCGCTCAACGGCGCGGGCGGCGCCTGCAAACGCAGAGACGACACACACAGAATGGCAGACGCGAACAAGGCATTCGCGCATTACCGCTGGTAGTAGCCGGAATATCGGGGAATAGAAAATAATTAAGAGCTTGGCTGTGTTGTGCCGTTCTACTAATTTCTAATTCCTAATTTCTAACTATTATCCGAAGGAGAATAACTATATGCCCAGAGAGGTATCTCTCGAGCTTACGCGCAACATAGGCATTATGGCGCATATCGACGCGGGAAAGACCACCACCACCGAGCGCATACTGTACTACACCGGGCGCACGCACAAGGTCGGCGAAACCCACGAAGGCTCCGCGACCATGGATTGGATGGAGCAGGAGCAGGAGCGCGGCATTACAATCACGTCCGCCGCGACAACCGCCTTCTGGAACGGCCACCGCATAAACATCATCGACACGCCTGGCCATGTGGATTTCACCGTGGAGGTGGAGCGCTCCCTGCGCGTTTTGGACGGCTCTGTAACCGTTTTCTGCGCGAAGGGCGGTGTGGAGCCGCAGTCCGAAACAGTATGGCGCCAGGCGGATAAATACATGGTGCCGCGCATGGCCTATGTCAACAAGATGGATATCACCGGGGCGGACTTTTTCCATGTCATAGAAATGATGAAGGACAGGCTTAAATGCAACGCCGTGCCAATCCAGCTACCCATCGGCTCCGAAGCCGAATTTAAAGGGATTGTTGACCTGGTGGAAATGAACGCGGCAATTTACCACGACGACATGGGCAAGGAATTTGACACCGTGGATATCCCCGAAGACATGGCGGACATGGCAGAGCAGTACCGCGCGGTTTTGCTGGAGGCTGTTTCCATGTACGACGAGTCTATCATGGAGCGCTTCTTAGAAGGCACCGAAGTCCCCTCGGAAGATTTAAAGGCGGCTATCCGCAAAGCGACAATCGCAAACGACATGGTCCCCGTGGTCTGCGGCACATCCTATAAAAACAAGGGCGTGCAGAAGGTCCTTGACGCGGTGGTCGATTACCTGCCGTCCCCGGTGGACATCCCCCCGATCAAAGGCATAAACCCCAAAAATGACGAGGAAACCGAGCGGCAGGCCTCGGACGGGGAGCCTTTTTCCGCGCTGGCTTTCAAAATCGCGACAGACCCGTTTGTGGGCAAGCTCTGCTTTTTCCGCGTGTATTCCGGCACGGTCAAATCAGGCTCGCAGGTCTATAACTCCACCAAGGACACCGGCGAGCGCCTCGGGCGCATACTGATGATGCACGCAAACCACCGGCAGGATATCGACGTCTGCTATTCCGGCGACATTGCGGCGGCGGTCGGCTTTAAGAATGTGACCACGGGCGACACGCTGTGCGACGAAAAGCGCCCCGTGATCCTCGAGTCCATGGAATTCCCGGAGCCTGTAATCCGCGTGGCGATTGAGCCGCGCACAAAAGCCGGGCAGGAGAGGATGTCCGCCGCGCTTGCAAAACTGACGGAGGAGGACCCGACCTTCCGCGTGAACACCGACCCGGAAACCGGCCAGACAATCATCGCCGGAATGGGCGAGCTTCACCTCGAGATCATCGTGGACAGGCTGCTGCGGGAGTTTAGGGTCGAGGCTAATGTCGGCAGGCCGCAGGTGGCGTACAAGGAAACCGTGCGCAAAAAGGCCGAGGCGGATGTAAAATACGCGCGGCAATCCGGCGGGCGCGGCCAGTACGGCCATGTAATGCTCCGCATTGAGCCTAACGAAAGCGGCAAGGGCTACGAATTCCGCAACAAGACCGTCGGCGGCTCTATCCCCCGTGAATTTATCGGCCCCATCGACCAGGGGATACAGGGCGCGATGCAGGCGGGCATACTCGCGGGATACAACGTGGTGGACGTAATCGTAGAGCTTTACGACGGCTCCTTCCACGAGGTCGACTCTTCGGAAATGGCGTTCCGGATCGCCGGCTCCATGGCTTTCAAAGAGGCGATGAAAAAGGCCGACCCCGCGATTTTGGAGCCTATCATGAAGGTCACGGCAATCGTCCCGGAGGATTATATGGGCGATGTAATGGGCGACCTGAACTCCAGGCGCGGCCAGATACAGGGCATGGAGGCGCGCCAAGGCGCACAGCAGATCGACGCGTTTGTCCCGCTTTCCGAAATGTTCGGCTACGCAACCGACCTGCGCTCCAAAACCCAGGGGCGCGGCCAGTACACCATGGAGCCGTCCCATTATATCGAGCTGCCGAAATCCGTCGCGGAAGGCATTATGAACCAGCGAGGCCCGGGCTGAGCCCGGAAGCACCTCGCCGGGCTGAGCCCGGAATCACCTCGGGCGAGGTTTCATCTAAGCCATGCTTTGCACACGATGGCAGGAATGTTTTCATTACTGCGCAGCAGGTCAGGGAGAAATTATTTATATTACTGCGGTTTCACTTGATTTTTTTGCCCATACTTGGTAAAATAACATTTAGTGATGCCCCATATAAAAAAAGAGAAACCATAATATTACGTTTAAGGGAGGAAAGTATCAATGGCCAAGGCAAAATTTGAACGCACCAAGCCCCACCTGAATATTGGCACGATCGGCCACGTTGACCACGGCAAAACCACATTGACAGCCGCGATCACCAAGGTCCTCAATATGAAGGGCGGCGCCCAGGTTATGGCGTACGACCAGATCGACAAGGCCCCCGAAGAAAGGGAGCGCGGCATTACAATCAACACCGCGCACGTTGAGTACGAAACCGACAACCGCCACTACGCCCATGTTGACTGCCCCGGACACGCCGACTATGTTAAAAACATGATCACCGGCGCGGCGCAGATGGACGGCGCGATTTTGGTTGTATCCGCGGCGGACGGGCCCATGCCGCAAACCCGCGAGCATATCCTGCTTTCCCGCCAGGTCGGCGTGCCTTATATCGTTGTTTTCATGAACAAGGCGGACCAGGTGGACGACCCCGAGCTGCTTGAACTGGTAGAAATGGAAATCCGCGAGCTTCTCGACGCTTATGATTTCCCCGGCGACGACACCCCGATTATCACCGGCTCCGGGCTTTTGGCGCTGGAAAGCGCAAGCACAGACCCGGACAACACACCGGAATACAAGTGCATCCTTGATCTGATGGACGCGGTGGACAGCTATATCCCGAACCCGGAGCGCAAATCCGACCTGCCCTTCCTTATGCCGGTTGAGGACGTGTTCACAATCACCGGGCGCGGCACAGTCGCCACCGGCAGGGTTGAGCGCGGGCAGGTTAAAACAGGCGAGAGCGTTGAGATCGTCGGCTTGACAGAGGACCTTCGCAGCGTGGTAGTCACCGGCGTTGAGATGTTCCGCAAGATCCTTGACTACGCGGAGGCGGGCGACAATATCGGCGCTTTGCTGCGCGGCGTTCAAAGGTCGGAAATCGAGCGCGGGCAGGTCCTTGCAAAGCCCGGCTCCATCAAGCCGCTTACCAAATTCCGCGGCCAGGTCTATATCCTAAAGCAGTCCGAAGGCGGCAGGCACACCCCGTTCTTCAACAACTACCGCCCGCAGTTCTATTTCCGCACAACCGACGTTACCGGCGTTGTAAAGCTGCCGGAGGGCGTGGAAATGTGTATGCCCGGCGACAACATCGAAATGGACGTTGAGCTTATCACACCAATCGCGATAGAAAGGGAGCTGCGCTTCGCCATCCGCGAAGGCGGCAGGACAGTCGGCTCCGGCGTGGTTATTGAGACGAAGTAGGCATAAACTAAAAAAACCCCCGCAAGGGGGTTTTTTATTGATCTATATGGAGCTCCTGTTTTAAAGCGTTTTGCAAGACGCCGGATACATTTATGCCCGCCTTGCTTGCCCTGTCATTGAGCCAGCCGGGCAAGGTGACGTTCCTTCGCACAGTACGGTTATCCCTTGCCTTTCTATACATATCAAAATTAACATCCACAAAGGATACAACCTGCATATCATCTGCTTGGATTGAGCTTATCCCCGATGGTTCAGGTATCGGCATCTTTTCATCCTGGTAATACACGCCCATGGCCTCAATTGCGCCGCGCGCCATATAGATGGCCTCAGCCATGTCTGAACCCTGTGTATTCAAGGGGAAATCAGGCACAAACGCATCGTAGCCGCCTTCTTTAACAGGTGTAAAAATTACAGGATAAACATAACTTTTCACACTATACCTCCTTCCGGCTTTTAATATTCGTAAGTTCGGCTCTCTTTAGTATTTCTTTGGCTGTAATCTCGTTGATTTCTCGGTGGCGCGGGATCGGTATGGCTTGTTTGCCGTTTGAAAAAATCTCGTGGCTCCCGTCGTTCCTCACAGAATAATAGCCTAGTGCCGTTAGTCGCTTTACCAAATCTCTACGTTTTATTCTCACCACACCCCCTGTATATTATACTCACAAAATACACATTTGTCAATCTACCCGCCCCCTAAACTCACGGCAAACGCACGAAAAAACGTACAAATCTACAAAGGCAAGCAAGCGCAAACCTAAAGCAGGGAACGGCGCCCGGAAGCGCCCGCGCACGTAATTACAGCGGAAAAAGTTTCTGATTTCTTTTATTCCTAATACCTTTTTTCGCGTTCTAGCCCTGGAGCCCGGCTCGGCTGGGTGATTGGGCGGATTATAGGACAAAGCATTTGACGTGCGCTATGAAAGGCACAAATCTATGCGGCTTGTCGGAATGGGGGGTCCGGGGTTTCCCCGGCGCGCTTTGGTTACTTTGCCGCGTTGCAAAGTAACTGCCCCCGCGGCTTGAGCGGCCTGCGGCAGGATTTAGGTTTTAGGAATGAGGATTTAGGAAGGGAAGAAAATTGTCGTTTCGTCCTTTTCCTGAAACCTGAAACCTAAATCCTAAAACCTGCGCGAAGTGCGGGACGTCGAGGACGCCGTCCCCTACAAGGTTATGTGTATTTTTCAGTTCATGCGTTTGCCGTGCCCCTAAACTCCGCCAGCAGCAAGTCCACCATGCGGCCGTAGCTCTTCACCCCGTCGGATTGGCGGTTCGCGCGCAGGTATGTATTGTTCACTGCTGTAGAAGCGTCCGACACCGGGCCGTCAAAACGGCGCCAATATGCGCTGTTATGGGCAAGGTCGCGGCGCACTTTTTCACTTAGCCCCGCCATAACCTCGACGTAAAGCCCCCTGTCTGCGGAGTAAAGCGCGTTTGTACAGTGGGCAAACGCCAGCATCGCCCCGGAATAATGGAATTCATCGCTGCCGGAACCGCGGCAAGCCATCCACGAGATAAAGTTAGCCTCGTCCTCGCGCATAAAGCCTTTAAAATGCGCCAGCTCATGCATCATAGCGGACGGCACCGCGTAATCCGGGATATGTACATTCACATTTGCTTCGTATGTAAACGGCACGAACACCCCTACAATATTCATATGTGACATCGCAAGGGACGAAAACACAGGTTTTGGTTTTGGCACAAACCCGCCGAAGATCGGATAATCGCGCCCGATATTCCCAAAAACGCTGCCCGCAAACGCCGCCCCCTCATAATAAGACGCAAACCCGGTTGCCATCACGCCGTTTTCATCCTCCGGGAGCATCTCGCGCAACCCGTTTACCGTATCCGCAAGCTCCGCGCAAAGCGCGGCAAGTTCATCTACCGTAGACTCACGCACCTCCAGCCCGATATGCTCGTATTCCGAGAGCGGCTGGCGGTAATAATTCAGCCCGCACATCACTATAAAAAGGAAATACCACAGCCCCCCAATACATAACAAAGTAGAAATCAGGCGCGCCGCAACCCGGCGGCGCTGTTTTTGTTTTACGGCGATCCCGCGTATCTCATAAACAAGATAAGCTATCCCGCCGGTTACCGCTATGTAAATCAAAATTTCGCTGACGGAAAAAGGCAACGCCCCCGTCAGCCGCCCAAGCGCCCGCGACAGCACCGGATAAACCGCGCGCGAATATGTATGTTCCACGGCGGCGGGGAAAGCGTGCGCCAGCTGCGCCAGCACAAATGCCGGGACCGCTAAAAGCCCGAACCACGCCCGGCGGTATAATAGGGGGCGGAATATTTTTTTCGCGCGGGTTGTTTGGTGTGCGGTCATGGTTGGCGTTCCTTTCAACAGTTTATGGGTATTTGTGCCTGCAATATGTATGCTTTTCGTTGTAGTTTTGCACTGCTCATCCGCTCAAGCCGCGGGGGCTGTTACTTTATACTAATCTCCGTTTAAGAAATAGACAAAAAATTGAGCAAAAGCTTTCGGTTATGGGTTTTGTGAAAATTTTTTGTCCTCATTTCTAACGGAGATTAGTATTACAGCGCGGCTGCAACAGCGCGCTCCGCGACGCATTACTTACTTTCTTTTTGCGCCGCCAAAAAGAAAGTAACAAAGAAAAACGCGGCTCAGGGGGCTGGGGGCCGCTGCCCCCGCTCGCCCCATAAGGAACC
>WRLS01000022.1 GCA_009776345.1 Oscillospiraceae bacterium
TTGTTTTGGGGGCGGGGGGGGGCCCCCCCCCCGCCGCAAACCACCCGGCGCGAAGCGTTTTATCGCTTCGCGCCACCCTCTTTAAAAAAGAGGGTAAGGCTACAACAAGATTTATTCTTTCAATAAAAAAGCGCAAAACAACCGTAGGACGTACCCTCTTTTTTAAAGAGGGTGGCGCCGTGGCGACTTGTTCGTCGCGGTGACGGGTGTTTTGCCTTCGTCAGCTTTCACAATTCCCACAAAAATCCCGCACACTTCCGTAAACGGGTTGCAATTGCAGCCCGTTTTGTGTATACTATCAAGTGTTAGATGCACTATCAAAAAGTATACCTTTTGATAGTTGGGGTTTCAAGGCGAAAAACGGCACAAAAAAACCCGAAAACCGCAGTTTCGAGTGAACTATAAAAATGTATACCTTTTTATAGTAAATATAATTTTGGGGGCATATGAAAATGAAAAATATACTTGCATTTATAATTATTGCCGCGCTGGTAGTTGGCGTTATGCCGATGGCGGTGTTTGCGGACAGTCTTCCCACGCTTAAAGTCGAAGCGGGGGTGCTTACAGATTTTACTACCTGGGATTATTATGATTTTAAACCAAGCTCCAATCCCACTATAAAAGTGACGCATATACCGTTGCCTGCGCCCTATGATACGATTAAAGCAAATCCCCATACAGGCGACATAACATGGGAAAGCACAAATAACTCGATTAACTATATAATGGTTCTTGCCCAAGTGCTGTGGGATGACGACTATGCAGGGACAACCAACCCCCAAAGAATGTTGGTGGAATTGAATGGTAGCGACAAGAGCAACGCCTATTTGCTTACAGAAATTGATGGCAAAACTTATGAAGTAATACATCAAGGTGCTTTTACCGATGGAGATGAGAAGGTCATTAACAATAACCGGCTTACCTTCTTCGCGACTTACGCCGGGGAATATACCATTGAGTTTACCATTCAAGAAGAGATTTCCGGCAAGTGGGATACTATTGACCATAACAGTATCACAATAAACGTCGTATGCGACCGGCACGTGTTTTCCGGCGATCTGTGCATATACTGCGGAGCGCCCATGACCTCGGGAGGGGGCAAAGCGGAATCGACCGTAACAATCGGCTCCGGCTCATCTTCTTCCGGTAGCAGCGGCGGCGGCGGTGGCGGCAGCGGCGGCTCAGCGCCTGCGGCTACTCCTCCCCCGGAAACCAGCGGGAACGTCAGCTCCGGCGGCACCGTGAACAGCTCCGCGGTAGTTTCGGAGCTTGCCGAGGCCATTACCGGCGAATCGGGCAGCACTCAGGCGGTGGTCAGGACAAGGAACGCGGCTTCGATCACCCCGTCCACGATCAACGCGCTTGCCAACGCGGCACAAAACGCCGGCAAAGAAGCCGTTATCCACGCCGATACTGTAAACAGCAGCGGCGCGGTCGAGGGAAGGCTGTATGTAGAGACCTCGAAGCTTACAGGCATGAGCGGGGATCTCCTGCTGGGCGTGACCACCACCGGCCCTACACCAACAGCCAGGAAGAATCTGTTCGAGCGGTTCTTCAGCAACAACATCTCGGTCGTAAGCTTTGCGCATCAGGGCGGCTTCGGCGCGAAGCTGAAGGTTGCCGCCAAGGTGGCCCTCCCCGAGGATATCGCAAACCTTAGGTTCTACAGCTACAACGCGGCGACCAATGCGTACAGGGAGGTTACAACCGTATATGTTATTGATAAAAACGGCTATCTGCATTTCATAACGGCACTGGCAGGGGATATAATTATAAGCGATGGGCCTTTAACCCGCAGGTAAATTCCATATCAAAATAAAAGCCCCTCCGGTTGTATAACCGGAGGGGCTGTTTCTTTGATTACACAACAGGCCGGTAATCAACATCAAAACCGAAACTGCGCGGGCCAAAGCACTCCAGCCCGCGTTTTGTCGTCCACTGCGCCGGGGCAGGCAGCGCGAACACCGTGAACCTCTGCCCAGCCTTTACAAGCGGGTTGACCTGCTGGTCCCCGAATTCGTCCAGCATACAGATAAGGTCAGGCACAGTAACATGGATTTCCCCATCCAGCCGACTTATTATATTTTCGTTTTTGTACCAAATTTTATACTCATGCCCGCTGTAGCTTTTCTCGCCGCTTAAAACTATTGTCCCAAATGTAAAACCATCGCGGTCCTCAAATTCGGCTAAAGTGACGACCCCATCGAAAAGCCGCTTGCCTTTTCCCGCGTCAATCACAGCCTGCGCCGTGTCTTCTCCCGAAGCCTTTGCCATTCGCAGCGCCGCGCCCAGTTTTTCCGCGTAGCTTATCGCGCCTTCAATTACCGCGCCGCGAATCTCCGATACTTTTGCGGGATGGTCGAGTACGCCTACCGTGTTATTGGACGCGACCGCGAGCGCCCTCGCCCAATGCTCCGCCCGCTCATCATTTACAACTTTGTCGATGATGGCGGAATTGCCGTATGCGTCCGCAACCGCCATCGGCGTTATGGGGATATCATGCAGGAAAAATGTAGAGTGCTGAAGCTCCGGCACAGAACGCCCCGCCGGGTCGGCGTCTACAATAGGGCGGCCCATTGCCGCCGCCGTGTAAAATGCCTGCGCGGTGTTCGCGCCGCCAAGCTCGGTTGACATAAAACCCGCAAACCCGCGCCCCAAATAACGCTCCATCGCCTGTGCCGCCAACACGCCGAGCGGCTCCGATAATTCGGGATAATGTGCCAGCGGGTTATTTTCCTGCGATGTCAGCGCGCCGCAGCAATACGGCACGCCGATAACCCCATCGTCCGGCAGCTCATCCAACGCCGCCAGCTTAAAAACCCCGCCATCGGCAAGCCCGCGGTCAATAAGCTCCAGCCCCTCGGAAAGGCTCCCGCCGCCGCCTGTCCCCGCTATCGCACAGCCGTTTAAGATATCATATAACGCTTGTTTTGTCAGTTCCCTCATGATTTAACCCCCAATAGAAAATAGAAAATAGGAATTAGAAAATAGGAAGGGAAGGAGTTTAATGCTTTGTCCTTTCCTGAAACCTAAATCCTGCGGCACGCAAAACACCCGTCTTCAAAGCGTAACCGCTTTGAATCCACCCTCTTTAAAAAAGAGGGTACGTCCTACGGTTGCTTTGTGCTTTTTATGTGAAAGAATAAATCTTGTTGTAGCTTTACCCTCTTTTTTAAAGAGGGTGGCACCGTGACGACTTGTTCGTCGCGGTGACGGGTGTTTTAGTGTTTTGCCTTCGGCAGGTTTTAGGATTTAGGTTATAGGTTTTAGGGAAAAAACGAATCTTTTAGTTTCTTCCTTTCCCTGAATCCTTACCTTCCTAAATCCTGAATCCTGCCGTTGGCCCAATGGCACGCCGCCAACCGCCCGTCTTCAAGCGGCGCCAGTTCCGGCTCCGCCATTGCGCAATGCGGCGTTGCTTCGGGGCAGCGGGTATGGAAGCGGCAGCCGCCGGGCATATCTATAGCGCTCGGCACATTGCCCTCCAGCACGCTCAGCTCATCGAGCCTGTCCATATCAAGCCGCGGGACCGCGCCCATCAGTGCCATTGTATAAGGATGCGCGGGGCCTGCGAATATCTGCCGCGCTTTGCCGTATTCGACAATTTTACCGAGATACATCACCGCGATATGCGTTGAAAAAAAGTTTATTACGCTTAGGTCGTGGGAGATGATTACATATGTAAGCTTATATTTGCGTTTTAAGTCCACCAGCAGTTTTAGAATTTGCATCTGTGATACAACGTCTACCGAGGATGTAGGCTCATCGAGTACGATAAACTCCGCTTCAAGCGCGAGCGCGCGGGCAATGGCGATCCTTTGGCGCTGCCCGCCCGAAAATTCATGCGGGAAGCTGTAGGCGGATTCTTTCGGCAGCCCGACTAGCCCGAGCATCTCCTCGACCTTTTTCAGATAGGCCTCTGAATCCAGCTTCAAGTGGATTTTCAGCGGCTCGCCGATAATATCACGGATGAGCATTCGGGGGTCAAGCGACCAAAAAGGGTCCTGGAACACGACTTGTATACTTCGCCTTGCCGCGCGCATTTCCGGTCCGGTAAGCTGTGTAAGCTCGCGCCCGTTGAACTCGACCGTCCCGTCTGTGGGGCTGTCCAAGTTAGTCAGCATATTGATTAGCGTTGTCTTGCCGCATCCCGACTCACCGACTATGCCCAGTGTATCACCGCGCTGTATGGAAAGGTTTACGCCATCTACCGCGCGGATATATTTCGGCGATGCCCCCAAAAAGCCTGATTTAACCTTGAAATATTTTTTCAAGTCGGAAACCCGCATAATCTCATCGGGGTTTTGGGTGTTTTCCGCGCCTTCCGATTCGGGGACAGAGCGCAGCAAGGTCTTTGTGTAATCTTTTTGCGGGGAGGAGATCACTTCCCGCGCACTCCCGCTTTCTATTATTGCGCCGTCCCGCAATACAGAAACCCTGTCGCAGGTGACGGACACAAGCCCCATGTTGTTCGCCAGATACAGTACGGTGATCCCAAGCTCTTTGCGCAGGTCCTCGATGATTTTCAGGATGCCCGCTTGAATCGTAACATCTAAATTTCGCGTGGGTTCGTCCGCAATAAGCAGCTGAGCGCCGCAGGACAACGCCGCCGCGATAATGACCCTTTGCCGCTGCCCCCCGCTAAGCTCATGCGGGTACTTTTCCATCACCCGCGCGGCGTCGGGCATTTTCACGCGCGCCAGCATTTCGGCGGCACCGGCCTCCGCTTTTTTGCGGTCATGGCCCTTGCAGGCGGTTATAACGTCGGATATCTGCCGCCCCACGGTAAAAACCGGGTTGAGGGTAGACATCGGGTCCTGAAAAATCATGGCGATGCGCCGCCCGCGTATTTTTTCCCGCATATGCTTTTCTGTACAGCCAAGCAAATTCTCGCCGTCAAAAATGATTTTAGAGCTTGGCGTGATTATGCATGGCGGCGCAGGCAAAAGGCGCAAAACCGTCCTCGCAAGCACCGTTTTGCCCGAACCCGACTCCCCCACTATCCCATACGCTTCACCGCGTGAAATTTTGAGGGAGTCTATATCAAGCACCTGTTTTACGCCGTCGGTGGTTTGGAAGCCGACGTTCAGGCCGTTTATCTCAAAGTAAGCGCCCATTTGCTTTTCTCCAAAAATACTACTATAGCTTTCGTGTTTTGGGGTCTAAAATCTCGCGTATGCCGTCGCCCAGCAGGTTAAACGCCAAGACCGCGATGAAAATCGCAACGCCCGGGAAAATACTGTACCACCACGCGCTGAGAAGATAATTGCGGCTGGTGTTGATCATAAGCCCCCATTCGGGCGACGGGGCCTGTGCGCCAAGCCCCAGAAAGCTAAGTGACGCGATTGTGAGGATTACGCCGCCGATATCCATAGAAGCCTGCACGATAACCGGCGCGATGCAGTTTGGCACAATATGCCGCATTATCACCCAGCCGGGCTTTGCCCCTGCCGCCTGTGCCGCGCGTACAAACTGCCGTTCCTTAACCGAAATTGCCTGGGAGCGTATAAGGCGCGTATACCACGGCCACCACGAAAGCGCAATGGCAAGCATGGCGTTTTGCAGGCTGGGGCCTATTAGCGCGGCGATTGCAATAGACAAAAGCAGGGGAGGGAAGCTTAAAAATATATCCGTAACGCGCATGATAACCTCATCCCGCCAGCCGCCGACGGCCCCGGCATACGCGCCCAACGGTATGCCGATCAGAAGCGCAAGCCCAACGGAAATCACCGCCGCGCCTAGTGAAATCCTCGTCCCGAACAGCACACGGCTGAAAATATCGCGGCCCTGCTCGTCCGTGCCGAAAAGATATGTTCCGCTAGGCGCAAGAAGCCCCGCGGACGGGTTTGTAGCCGTACCCGCGTGATCGGGGAAGGTTGCCAGAAGCGGCGCGAAAACAGCCAGCAGTACAAGTATTATTACGGTTACAAGCGAAGCGCGCGTAAGCGAATTGCGCCACAACAGATGGAAGCTGAGCTTCCATTGCCCGGTGTGGGATTTTAAAACGGGGCGGATTTTTGATACAATCATTTTATTCATCTCAAACCCTCACCCTCGGGTCCAGCGCCACTATTATGTCCGCAATTAAGTTTAGCACCACATACGCGCAGGTCGAGAATATGGTCACGCCCATAATCGCGGGGTAATCCATGGTAACAACGGCGCTTGATATGTACATCCCGATCCCCGGCCAGTTAAAAATCGCCTCCACCAAAAATGTGTTGACAAGCGTGTACCCCACCGACAATGTCAAAACGGTTGAGGTCGGCCCCAGGGAATTTTTCAGCGCGTACAGCCACAGCACTTTTGCTTCCGGCACGGCGTAGGAGCGCGCGGACGCGATGTAGTCCTCGCCCAGTATTTCCAGCAGGGCGGAGCGCGTCATCCTGGCGACAAGGCCGATGGGATAAAGCGCAAGCGTTATCCCGGGCAGTATTATATGCTTTAAGGCATCCGCCGCTATGTAGAAATTGCCGGTGATTAGGCTGTCGAAGACTATAAAGCCCGTGATATTGGGGATGTTGTAGAAGATTGCGGTTTCAAAGGATACGCGGCTACCAAGCGGAAGCCAGCCAAGCCCGCCGTAGAAAAGAAGTTGCAAAAACATCCCGACCCAAAATGTAGGGAGCGACACCGCGCCAACGGAAAAAAACCGGCAGATATGGTCAACCGGCTTGTCCTTTGACTTTGCCGAAAGCACGCCCAGTGGGATACCGGCAAACACCGCAAAGAAAGTCGAGAGCAATACAAGCTCCAAAGTAGCGGGCAAAAACCCGACAAGCTCGTCCGTTATAGGCTGGCGGGAGCGCAGGGAACGCCCTAAATCGCCCCGCAGCAGATCCGACACATAGCGCGTATACTGCACATAGACAGGGCGGTCAAGCCCAAGCTCTATCCGGGCTTGGGCTATTTGCTGGCGCGTGGCACGCGGCCCGACCCAGCGCGCGGCCGGGTCGGACGGTATCACCCGTGTTAAAAGAAAGGTGATCGTTATCACGCCGAACAGTACAATCGCGCCGAAAAAGAGCCGCTTTAACAGAAATCTTCCCATTGGGGATGCCTCTACTCTATATATGTTTCATAGAAGAACACGACGCTCGGGTAGGACGGGTTGTCCTTGTAGCCTTTAAAATTGTCGCGGTAAATGCGGACATAGTGCTGGTCGTACATGGGGATTACGGCGGCGGCATCCATGATGATTTTCTGTGCCTCGATGAAAGCGGCGGCACCGGCATTTCGGTCAACGCCGGAAAGCACATTGCCCTCGTCGATTAGGTCGTCCACGCGCGGGTCGCTGAAATAGCTCATGTTAAACAGCGTGTCGTCCTCTGTGTAGAATAGGTTGAGGAGCCACGAGAACGGGCTGGCGTAATCCGGCCACCAATACATCACGAATATATCCTGCGCACGGTCGGGGGATGTTTTTGCGGCTTCCCACTGGCTGTCCCACGGCATCCCGCGGATTTCCAGGGTTACGCCAAGCTTCGCAAGCTCACTGGCAAACAACTCCAGGGAGCGGCGCTGGGGCTCGTCCCCCGCCGTATATGTCGCTGTCAAAGTAAACCCGCCGTCGGGATGGCCGGCCGCCGCCAGCATTTCTTTTGCTTTATCAAGGTCGTACTGATACTGATAGATATCGCTGCCATGCCCCCAAAGCCCGTGCGGGATAATCCCGCGGCCCTGCGTCGCTTCGCCCGCCATAATGTGATTTATCACATCGGAGTACGGGAAAGCGTACGAAAGCGCGCGCCTTACTTCGGGGTCGTCAAGGGGCGCTTTCTGGTTGTTGAAGAACAGCAGCAGGTTCTGGTACGACGTTTCCTCACGCACGGTTATGCCGTCTGCGCCCCTTAATGCGGCGTGGTCTTCCGGCGTTACCTGCAAAATGAACGTAGCCTCGCCGCTTTCTATAAGCTGGCGGCGGGACGCGGTTTCAGGCACTTTCCTTATAATCGCAAGCTCTGTGCGGTTGCCGTCCCATCCGCCCCAATAATCCTTAAATGCTTCCAGTACAACTTCCTCGCCGTGTATGCTGCTTCTTACGGTGTATGGACCTGTACCCGCCACGTTGCCGCTGCTCAGCCAGTCGTCATCGTTGCTTGTCACAGCAGTCGGCGACATGACAAACGCCGCGTAACCGGACGCAACAACAAGGTCAAGCGGGGCGGCATAGTCCAGCGTAATGCGCAGTTTATACTCGCCCACTACCTCGATATCCTCCACCGAATCCCAAATGAACGCGGCGCCTTCGTCCATGTCTATTGTACGGTCGAAGGAGAATTTCACAGCCTCGGCATTCATGACTGTGCCGTCGTGGAATTTTACGCCCTCGCGGATGTCAAACTCCCACACAAGCCCGTCGGCGCTTTGTGTATAGCCGGTGGCAAGCACGTACTCAAAAGCGTCCTCATCGGGTAAGTATCTCAGCAGGGTTTCGTAGATATTATGCATAACAATGATCCCGTTGGAAAACTCCACGCTCGGGTCCCAGTCGAGTATAGGTTCGGAATTATACGCATAATAGACGATTTTGCGGGCATCCGCCGCGCCGCTTTGCCGGTTGCCGCAGGCGGCAAGCGATATAACCAAAAGTGCGGCAAGCGCTAAGATGAAAATACGTTTTGTTGTTTTCCTCATTTTTAAAACTCCCGGAAATAAATTTTTTGGCTGATGGCTGTACATCACAACAGGTTTATTTTAGCACAAATAGAGGGTATAAGTCAAAGATTTTATTGCCTAATGCAAAAATAATGCATAAATATGCAGCGCGCGAAGCGCGCAGGTTTTAGGATTTAGGTTTCAGGTTTTAGGAAAAGGACGGAGCTTGTAAATTCTTCCCTTCCTAAATCCTGAATCCTAAAACCTTAATTCCGGCGTATCCCGCTCAAGCCGCGGAGGCTTTTCTTTTGCTTGTGCAAAAGAAACAAAACACACCGGGGAGACCCCGGACCCCCGCTATGACAAGTCGCATAGCCTTGTGCCTTTCATCGCGCACGTCATAGGCATAGTTCTATAATCCGCCCAATCACCCAGCCGAGCCGGGCTCCAGGTCTCGAACGCGAAAAAAGGAATTAGGAATAAAAGAAATCAAAGACTTTTTCCGCTGTAATTACGTGCGCGGGCGCTTCCGGTGTCGCTCTTTCCTTTAGGTTTGCGCCTGCTTGCCTTTGTGGCTTATTCCCCTCCTTGGAGGGGTGGCAGGCGTAGCCTGACGGGGTGGTTTTAATTGCGCATTTAATATTTCACACCACCGCACCTATAAAATGTTTCACGTGAAACATTTTGTGCGCAACGCATCCGATACTGTAATTATGAATTCTGCTGTTTTTTCCACGCCAAAATCTTCTCCAGATGCTCCTTCACGCGCGCTTCGCGGCCTTGTGTCGTGGGCAGGTAGTACCTTTTGCCCGCAAGGCCGTCCGGCAGGCACTGCATCGCGGTAAGCTTTCCTTCAAAGTCATGGGCGTACTGATAGCCTTTCCCATAATTCAGGTCGGCCATCAGCTTTGTCGGGGCGTTTCGGATATGGAGCGGCACAGGCTCCGCCATGCGTTCCTGCGCGTCCTGCTTTGCCATATAATACGCGACATCCGCCGCGTTGGATTTCGGGGCGAGCGACATATAAATCACAGCATGGCTAAGATGCACGCTGCACTCCGGCATCCCGATAAAATGGCACGCCTGATACGCCGCCACTGCCACATCCAGCGCGCGGGAATCAGCCATGCCGATATCCTCGCTTGCGAAGCGGGTTACGCGCCTTGCCACATAAAGCGGGTCCTCCCCGGCTTCGAGCATACGCGCAAGCCAATACACAGCGGCGTCCGGGTCGCTGTTGCGCATGGATTTATGCAGGGCGGAAATTATGTTGTAATGCTCCTCCCCGCCCTTGTCGTAGAGCAGGGATTTACGGCTGATGCACTGCTCCACGGTTTCCGCGGTGACTGTTGTCTTCTCGCCGTGCATATCGCCGTTTAGTATGACCATTTCCAGCGTACTCAAGGCGGTGCGGGCATCGCCGTTTGCGAAGGCGGCGATCATGCCCAGTATCTCATCGGATATATCGATTTCCTGCCCGCCGAAGCCCTTCGGGCTGCTTAAGGCGTGGCGCAGCACCTGTCCGACATCATCCTCGGTCAGGCCCTGCAGGACAAACACCTTGCATCTGGAAAGCAGCGCCGCGTTAACCTCAAAGGACGGGTTTTCCGTAGTCGCGCCTATAAGCACGATGCTGCCCTTCTCAACAAAAGGCAAAAAAGCGTCCTGCTGCGCTTTATTGAATCGGTGGATCTCGTCTATGAAAAGAATCGTGCGGTCGCCCAGCGCGCGGTTGCGCTCCGCCCTTGCCATGACTTCCTTGATCTCTTTTATGCCGCTTGTAACGGCGCTGAAATCTATAAACGCGGCCTTTGTCTTTCCCGCGATTATCCGCGCCAGCGTTGTTTTGCCGACGCCGGGCGGCCCCCAGAAAATCATCGAGGAAACCCGGTCCCCGTCGATAAGGCGGCGAAGGACCTTGCCCTCGCCCAGAAGGTGCCGCTGGCCGAAGTATTCGCCTAAATCCGCCGGGCGCAGGCGGGAAGCCAGCGGACCGCTCTGCCCCCGGTCATCGAACAGGGATGCTTGACCAATTTCCATCAGATATCCTCGTAACTGCAGACCTTGTTTTTGCCCATGCTTTTTGCGGTGTAAAGCGCCTGATCCGCCTTTAATATAAAATTGTGAATATTGCTTTTTGTAGCGGGCAAAACGGGCGTGTAGGTATTTATGCCGACGCTTACCGTGATGCACGTGTCTTTACCGCTGCAGGGTATCGGCGTGCCCTCGGCGGATTTACGTATGCTTTCGGCAACAGTAAGCGCGCCGGAGGGGCTTGTGCTTGGAAGAAGCACGGCAAATTCCTCGCCGCCCCAGCGCGCGGCAAAATCTGTCGAGCGGTTAAGGGGCGCGCAAATCGCCTGTGTAACCGCCCGCATCGCCGTATCGCCCTGCAAATGCCCGTGCAGGTCGTTGTAGGCCTTGAAGTCGTCAATGTCGATCATTAAGATCGTAAGCGGGGATTTATCCCTTTTCGCGCGGTCCCATTCGAGCCGCAGCCGTTCATCGAAGGCGCGCCTGTTGGCGATGCCCGTCATCTGGTCTGTGACGCTGAGTACCCTAATCTCGTCTATCAGGTTGAGTATCTTAATCTGGTTGAGCACCCGCAGCTTTACGATAGCCGGGCTGAACGGCTTTGCGATATAATCCGCCGCGCCCAAAGCCAAGCCCTTTTGCTCGTCGCCGGAATCTGAAAGCCCCGTGACGAAAATAACCGGTATCTCCTTGGTTTCCTTTGATGCTTTCAGCGCGGAAAGCACCTCATAGCCGTCCATTTCCGGCATAAGGATATCCAGCAGTATCAAATCCGGCAAATTGTTTTTCGCCAGCGCGATCCCGTTTTTCCCGCTTTTTGACGCGTAGACGGTGTAATCCGGGCTTAGTATATGCGACAGCATGACGATGTTGGATTTTTCATCATCAATGATAAGTATGCCGCGCTTTCTTTTTTCGCCCATTGCCATACATCCCCTTTTCAGTGCCCACAATCACTTCAGCTTTTCCAGCTCAACAACGGCCTTCTCAAACTCAAAATCTGTGCCTACGATATATTTGCTTCTCGCTACAGCCACGCACAGCCCAACCGCTCAAGCCGCAAGCCGCAGCGCGCTCCGCACGCAATTATTTACTTTCTTTTTGCGCCGCCAAAAAGAAAGTAACAAAGAAAAACGCGGCTTATGGGGCTGGGGGCCGCTGCCCCCGCTCGCCCCCTAAGAACCCCCGCGACCCCCCGCAGAGGCTGAAGAAGCCACACTTGCCAGTACGACATACTCGTTACAATCAACACGCATCATCTGCCTTCCGCTTTCGCCTTGCGAGGCTCAAATGCTGGGCGCGGGGAAAAAGTTATAAAGAAACAAAGAAAATAGATATTTTTCCCCGCTTGCAGACCTTCAGTTAGCAGTGTAGCCTTTATAGGCACAAATCTACAAAGGCAAGCAGGCACATAACGAAAGCAAGGAGCGACGCCCGGAAGCGCCCGCGCACGTAATAACAGCGGAAAAAGTCTTTGATTTCTTTTGTTCCTAATACCTTTTTTCGCGTTCGAGACCTGGAGCTCGGCTCGGCTGAGCGATTGGGCGGATTATAGAGCTATGCGTATGACGTGCGCGATGAAAGGTACGAAGCTATGCGATTTGTCGGAATGGGGGTCCGGGGTCTCCCCGGCGCGTTTTGGTTACTTTGCCGCGTTGCAAAGTAACTGCCCCCGCGGCATGAGCGGTTAGGCTGTGCGCAGCTACAATGAGAAGAAGGCATATTGTAGGCACAAAATTTACCCCAACCGCGAAACCTGCAAATCATTTCAACTTTTCCAGCTCAGCAGCGGCCTTCTCAAACTCAAAATCCTCTATACAGCGCGCAAGCCTATCCGCCCCGGGTATCCTGCGGATATCGCCGAGCATATCCATGCACGCCATATCCTGTGCGGTAAGCAAAGGCGCCAGCTTTTCGAGCAGCGTGAGTATATCCGCTTTATCCGCAATTTCGCCGGTATCCGGCGTATCGCCCTCGTCAAGCATATAGGCGTATTTTTCCAGGACGGCCTCCAGCTCTGCGCCGAGAAGCCCCAGCTGCCCTTCCTCCAGGCGGTTTATATTGCCCTTCAGCTTATCCTCCGCGCCGGCTGCCGCCGCCTGAAGCCGCGTTTCGCCGATATTCCCCGCGTTGCTTTTCAGCGTATGGACCAGCCTGTGCGCCAAGGTTATGCCGCCCGCGTCTACCGCACGGCTTATATCGGCGAAGGCGGTTTGGCTGCCCTTCACGAAATTGCGCTTTAATGTATCCAGCAGCATTTCATCGTCCGTATACTGCCGCGTTTTATCCGGGGCGGTATATCCCCACGGCGTGATATACTTCATCAGGCATTTATACAGCTCCCTCGATGAGAACGGCTTGCCCAAATAACCCTGCATCCCGTTTGCCTTGTATACCTCCAGGTCGTTTATCATCACATTGGCAGTCAGCGCCACTATGGGGGTTTTCACGCCCATCCCGGAGATTTTCTGCGCCGCCTCCAGTCCGTCCATAACGGGCATATGGATATCCATGAAGATCAAATCGAAGGGCTTTTCACCGCTGTTATGCCGCTGCGCAATGATGTCCACGCCTTCTTTCCCGTCATAGGCTACCACGGTTTGGATGCCCACGCGCGTAAGATGCTCGCATACCACCTGCTGGTTCATTTCGTTGTCCTCGCAGATCAGTATCTCCGCGTTAAATTTCGGCCGCTCTGCCTGCCCGTTAGCTTTTTCCGCCGGCACCGCGCCCGATGGTGCGTCGATCAGCGCAAACGGGATCTCAAAGCTGAACATACTGCCGATGCCGACCGCGCTGGTGACTTTCAGCTCCCCGCCCATCATCTCGACTAAATTTTTCGTTATCGCAAGCCCCAGCCCCGTACCGGTGTATTTGCGGGATATCTCGCCGTCCCCCTGTATGAATGGCTCGAAGATTTTATCCAGCTGCATCGGGCTTATGCCGATCCCGCTGTCCTTTACTTCAAAGTGTATCACGGCGGTGTCCTCGCCGGAGCTGACGACGGACGCCAGCAGCTTGATCGTGCCGGAATTTGTAAACTTCACGGCGTTGGACAACAGGTTTGTGATCACCTGGCGCAGCCTTATGGGGTCGCCGATAAGCTTTTTGCCGATGGACGGCTCGGCGTAGCAGTACAGCGACAGGCCCTTTTCCTCGACCTTCGGCATGATCATCGACTTGCAATGCTCGTAGATATCATGCACATCAAACGGTATCCGTTCCAGCGTAAGCTTGCCGGATTCGATTTTGGAAATATCCAGGATGTCGTTTATTATATGGAGCATCCAGTCCGCGTTGTCCGATATTTTCAGGAGATAATCCCTTGTCTTCGCGGAAACGTCGCCGTCCCGCGCAAGCTCCGCAAAGCCCATTATAGAGTTCATGGGCGTGCGTATCTCGTGGCTCATATTCGCCAGGAAGATAGATTTTATCCGGTTGGCCTCGTTTGCCGTTGTCAGCGCTGTTTCCAGCCGGTCATATGTTTCGCGCAGCGCAATGAGCATTTCGTGGCGCAAAACAGCGTTTGTTATAAGCATGGCGGCGGAGCTCATCAGCGATTCCTCAACCTCGGTGAACACCCGCTCGTTCACGAAATCGTCGAAGCCCGCGAACCCCCAAAAAACGTCATTGATAATTATCGGGACGACAAGTATGGACTTCATCGCTTTGAGCAGCTTCTGCGCGTCCTCCCCCTGCTCCTCAATAATATCGGTCATGACGGCGTTTATGCATTTTCTGTCGGAGAGCATACCCTCCCAGCTCGGTAGCTGTGTGAACGGCACATCCTTGGTCCACGGCTGCCCGAGCCGCGTTTTGCCGCCGCCGATCCAATCGTATTCCAAATCGCAGTATAAATTCCCGTCTATCTTATGATTGCGCCACATACACGCGCACCCGACGCCCAAGGCTTTTGCCAATATGCCCAAGCTTTTGTTTACATCCTGCTCGAAGTTAATTGCCTCCGAGGTCAGCAGAAGCTCCGCCACGCTGTTTACGGCGCGCATAAGGCTGTCGCGGTATGCGTTTTCCTTCATTGCTTTGTTATGGGCGCGCATATCCCTTGTGTAGCCGATCACGGCGTAGTCGTCGTTGTAGTTTACCCGTATGAGCCTGATTTCGGCGGGCAAGAGGGAACCGTCGGCGGGGATCCTGTGCATCCAGTCGAATGTACAGCTCCCTTCATAAAACGCTTTTTGTACAGCAAGGAAAGCTTTTTCGTCCGAACGCTGGCCGTCGGGCTGAAATTCCGGGGAGCAGTCCGGCATAAACCGGTCCAGATACTCCTGCTTATCCTTAAAGCCGTACAGTCTGACCGCGGCCGCGTTGCAGTCTATGGTCTTGAAATTCTTGTCCCAAAGCTGGCAGCACATGGGCGATGTGTCCAGCATCAGCTTCATGCGTTTTTCGGCTTCGGCTATTTTGCGCTCCGACTCGGCGCGCGAAACCGCGTTTGTCAGCAGATACGCCGCGTACCGCAGCATATCGGTGCAGTCGCTGTCAAAAAAGCGCTCATCCTTGCGGTCCTCAAAAAGCACGAAGCCGGTAAAATTATTTTTTATGAATACCGGCACAACCAAAGCGGACACAACGCCGTAGGCTTTCAGAACGGCGGATTCCTGCGGCGGCAGAAGGCTTACCGGGCTGTTGAGGATTTTATTTTCTTTAAGGATATTTTCCCAGGTCGGCGCGAAATGCGCGTATGCCACGTCCACAAGTTCCTCTGTCGGCTTTGTAGTGCCGCCGGATGCTTTGTCCCAGCGGTAGACCATCGACCCGTGCAGGCCATCCGCCTGCATGGAATTATGCCAGACCGAAAGCCTTTCCAGGCCCGCCAGTTCGGCTATGGGCGCAATGCCCGCCGCCATGTTTTCCCCGAAAGTGTCCTCGTCGCGCGAAACAAAAACAACGGAGCTTTCGTTGAGCGTATCCATCATCAGCTCGCGGCGCTTTATTTGCTCTTCCGTCCGCTTTTGCTCCGTGACATCCTCGATAATGGCAAGCGAGGATGACTTGCCCTTATAATTCACATTGCAGGAGGTAATCCGCGCCGTAAACAGCTCGCCGCTGAGCCTAAAGCACTGAAAATCCATGGGCACCCTGTCCAGCCCGAAAAATTCCTCTGCCAGGTCAACGGTCAGCCGCCCGTCGGGCTGTACCTCGGGCATGAAATCGAACGCGCTCTTCCCCGCGATATCCCTCTCGAAATCCTCACAGCCGAAAATATCCATGGACGCCTTGTTTGCGTAAACAAGCTCCCCGTCCTCCATCCGCACTATCCTTATCCCAACAGACATCGAATCCAGTATGAACGCCAGGTTCTCGTTCATGTCAATAATCTGGCTCTCCATTGCCTTGCGGTCGGTTATGTCCAGCCAAGAGCCGGCCTCCCTCAGCGGCGTGCCGTCCTTGTCCCTGAGCGTGGCGCCGAAAGCGTGGAAATGCCTGTAGTTGCCGTCCTTATGCAATACGCGGAATTCCAGCTCGCAGGACTGGTCGCTTGCCCGGTCCAGGATATGCCCGACACAGGTGCTGATCGCGCGGTCTTTGTCTTCGGGGTGCAGGCGGTCGATCCAGCTTGCGAAAACATTCGGGAAGTCGTTTTCGTCGGTAAACCCCAGCGCCTGGCGCAGCTCCTGCGACCAGGTGATCTTGTTGCCCGGGTTAAGGGGGTCGCCGTCCACCACGTCCATATCCCACATGACCATCCCCATGGATTGGCACGTAAGCTTATAGCGCATAATATCGTATTCAAGCAGCGCGCGGAATTTGGCGATGCCCGATTTTACCAGACGGATTGTAAGCGCGTCCCCCTCCGATAATCCGTCCGTGCTGAGCGAAAAGCTGAAATCCCCCGCCTCCGCGGCGCTGACAAGGCTTTGCAGCTCCTGCAAAAGCTCTCTTTTATCCCCTGCTGCGTCTGTATTAGGCATATTTTATTCTCCTGTCCCCATCGTGGCCGCGGCTAAAGCCGAATTTTCAATATGGCAATTGTACCATAATTTTTGCCTGTTGTAAATGCCTGACTATTGCAGTTTTCCATACAAAATGGTATGATTTACATAGAAACAACACGAAAGGACGGATTTTTTTATGAAGCTGCCCGGTTATCATGAAAACCCAAAATCCCTGCACGTGGGCTGCGCCCCGAACCGTTCCTACTACATACCCTGCCGCACAAAAGAAGAGGCAGCCACGGGCATAAGGGAACATTCCTCCCGAATGATCATGCTTGGGGGCGCGTGGGATTTTTTGTATTGCCCATCCCCCCACCATGTCCCCGAAGGCGCGGTTTCCCCGGAGTATGACCGCGGCGGGTTCGATACAATCCCCGTTCCGTCCGTTTGGCAGAACCACGGCTACGACCGCCACCAATACACAAATGTCCGCTACCCTATCCCCTTTGACCCGCCGTTTGTCCCAACGCTGAACCCCTGCGGGCTGTATGCCCGTGCTATAACGCTCGATTTGGAACAGGGCAGCCGGTATTACCTTAACTTTGAGGGGGTTGATTCCTGCTTCTACCTGTACATCAACGGCATAGAAGCCGGATACAGCCAGGTTTCCCACTCCACAAGCGAATTTGACGTGACAAAACACCTGCGCCGGGGCGAAAACACAATCGCCGTGCTTGTGCTGAAATGGTGCGACGGCACATATCTGGAGGATCAGGACAAGCTGCGCACATCCGGCATCTTCCGCGATTTGTATCTTCTCGTGCGCCCGGAAGCCCATCTGCGGGATTATTTCGTACATACATCCATACAGGGCGAAAATGCCGTGATAAGCGTAGAATTTGACTACACCGGCCCGGTTTGCGATACATTTTGCACGCTCACAGATCCCTCCGGGAAAGAAATCGGCAGGGATCGGGCGGAAAACCGCAAAATCTCCTTCACTGTAGAAAACGCGCAGCTCTGGAGCCCGGAGCGCCCCGCGCTCTACTCCCTTCTCATCGAAGCGGGCGGCGAGGCGATACTGCAGGCCGTGGGCATCCGCGAGATAAAAGCAGAAAACGGGATAGTGCTGTTCAACGGCGTGCCTGTAAAAATGAAAGGCGTGAACCGCCACGACAGCGACCCATACACCGGCCCCGCGATTTCTATAGCACAGGCAGTGCGCGATTTGGCAATTATGAAGGCGCATAACATAAACGCGATCCGCACTTCGCATTACCCGAACGCGCCTTGGTTTGTACAGCTTTGCGACTACTACGGCTTCTATGTCATCGACGAAAGCGATGTAGAGGCCCACGGCGGCGTGGAGCTTATCGGCGGGAGCCGCAGTGAAACCTATTCAATAATCGCGATGGACGAAAGGTTCGACAAGCCCATACTCGACCGCGTACAACGCAACGTAATCCGCGATAAAAACAGCCCGAGCGTTGTGATCTGGTCCATGGGCAACGAGGCCGGCTGGGGCCCGAGCTTTGAAAAGGCGGGGCGCTGGATAAAAGAATACGACCCGTCCCGCCTTGTCCATTATGAGGGCGAAAACAACCCAAAATCCGATTATGTGCAGGACCGTTCGATGCTGGATGTAAGGAGCCGTATGTACGCCCCCGTAGAATGGGTGGATGAATTTTTCAGCTCAGAAGAAGGCGGCCGCAAGCCGTTTGTACAGTGCGAGTTCATTCACGCCATGGGCAACGGCCCCGGCGACGCCGAGGAAAATTATCTGCAGATGCAAAAATACCCCGGCTACTTCGGCCAGTTTGTATGGGAGTGGTGCGACCACAGCGTATATATGGGGAAAACGCCGGACGGCAGGCATAAATTTTTCTACGGCGGCGATTTCGGCGAATTCCCGCACGACGGCAACTTCTGCATGGACGGGCTGGTCTATCCCGACCGCACGCCCCATACCGGCCTGCTCGAATACAAAAACGTCATCCGCCCGGCACGCGCGGCTCTTTGCGAAGGCGGCGTGAGCATCACGAACATGATGGATTTTACAGACCTCGGCGATTACCTTATGGTTGATTACGAGGTCACGCAAAATGAAGAGGCGCTGCGCTCGGGCGCCT
>WRLS01000023.1 GCA_009776345.1 Oscillospiraceae bacterium
GGGCAATCAGTAAAAAACATCTCTCGTCCGCTTTCGCCTTGCGAGGCTCAAATGCTGGGCGCGGGGAAAAAGATATAGTGAAAAAAAGAAAACGAATTTTTCCCCGCTTCTTAAACCTTCAGTTAGCATTGTAGTTTTTATAGACACAAAGCACCAAAGGCAAGTAGGCATAAACCTAAAGCAGGGAACGACGCCCGGAAGCGCCTGCGCACGTAATTACAGCGGAAAAAGTCTTTGATAATCTTTTTTTCATAATTCCTTTTTCCGCGTTCGAGACCTGGAGCTCGGCTCGGCTGAGCGATTGGGCGGATTATAGAACAGGCATATGACGTGCGCGATGAAAGGCACAAGACTATGCGATTTGTCGAAATGGGGGTTCGGGGTCTCCCCGGCGCGTTTTGGTTACTTTGCCGCGTTGCAAAGTAACAGCCCCCGCGGCTTGAGCGGTGAAAAACAACCGAAGATAAAACCGCGTTATAACCACCCCGTCCGGCTGCGCCGTCCAACCCCTCCAAGGAGGGGAATTTCGGGCGTCAAAAGTCGGCGGGACAAGGTTTCGCAACCCTGCCCCGCGTATATGTTAACCGGGAACGTACCCATTGGCACATGATGCCATGGGAAAGCCGCCCGGGGTTAACACCGCGCAGACAGAACCGCCTTTCTGCCCGCATTTTAAGATATGCATTTACGGCACAAAGAGTGCGGCGCGGCACAGCCGCGCAGGATTGAGGTTTTAGGATTGAGGATTTAGGAAGGGCAGGAATTTGCAGGGTCGGGGTTCCATCCCCGACCGCGAATATTCGACCGGACTTTGACGGTCGGGCATGGAAGCCCGACCCTACCCTAAAACCTAAATCCTGCCGAAGACCGTAGGGGCGGCAATCTGCCGCCCGCAATTCCCCTCCTTGGAGGGGTGGCAGGCGTAGCCTGACGGGGTGGTTTTAAATAAGTACAAAACTTATCGTTTCTTCCCTCCCTAATCCCTAATCTCTAATCTCTAACTACTATAAGGAGCTTACACTATGCGTTACCGAACAGACCCAAAATCAAAAAACAGCCTTTCTGCCCTTGGCTTTGGCTGTATGCGCTTTCCGCGCGGCGCGGGCGCAAAAACAGACCTCGCCAAATCCGAAAAGCTTGTGATGTCCGCGGTCGCCGCCGGGGTGAATTATTTTGACACCGCATACATCTACCCCGGAAGCGAGCGCACTTTGGGCAAGATACTTGCAAGGAACCCCGGCACGCGCGAAAAAATCTTTATAGCCACCAAGCTGCCGCACGCAAAATGCAAAACCCACGCGGATTTCGGTAAAATCTTCACCGAGCAGCTCGGGCGGCTCGGCACCGGCTATATCGACTATTACTTGATCCATAATCTCACCTGTACCGAGGATTGGGACAGGCTTCGGGAAATGGGCATTGAGAATTGGTTCGTGCGGGAAAAAGCCGCAGGCAGGATACGCCGCGCGGGGTTTTCTTTCCACGGGGCGCAAAATGCTTTTATGGAGCTGCTGGACGTGTTCGACTGGGATTTCTGCATGATACAGTATAATTATATGAACGAAAACTACCAGGCAGGGCGCGCGGGGCTTCTCCGCGCGAATGAAAAAGGCCTGCCCGTTATAGTTATGGAGCCGCTTCTCGGCGGGAAGCTCGCCACCGGGCTACCGAAAAAAGCCGCGCGGGTCTTTGAGAACGCGGACAGCACACTTTCCCCCGCGACGTGGGCATTGCGCTGGCTGTGGGACCAAGGCGAAGTCACTGTCGTGCTTTCCGGCATGGCAGGCGAAAGCCAGCTTGCCGAAAACATCAACGCCGCCAAAACCGCCGAGGCCGGCTCGCTTACGGCGCGCGAAGCCGACGCAATAAAAGAGGCCGCGTCGGTCATCCGCGAATCCTACAAAATCCCGTGTACAGGGTGCAATTACTGCCTGCCCTGCCCGCGCGGCGTAAACATCCCCGGCTGTTTTGCCGCCTACAACACGTCCTACGCGTCCGGTTATATCACGGGCATGGCGCAGTATATGACAAGCACCGGCGCGGCAAGCCCGTCGAAAAGCAGCGGCGCATACGGTTGTACAAGCTGCCGCGCGTGCGAAAAACACTGCCCGCAAAAAATCGCCATCGCCGACGCCCTCACAAAAGTTACAAAGCGCATGGAGCCAATTTGGGTCAGGGCGGCAATGCGGCTTGCGAGGAAGTTTATGTAGGCAGCGCGGCGGAGCCGCGCAGGATTTAGGCTTTAGGATTGAGGATTTAGGAAGGGAAGAAAATTGTAGGGTCGGGGTTCCATCCCCGACCGCGAATATTCGATTCGCCTTTGACGGTCGGGCATGGAAGCCCGACCCTACAAGCTCCTTGCCCTAAAACCTGCGCAAGCGCAAGCGCCCCGCCGCCTTTTCAGGCGCGGGGCGGTTTTTTAGCGTCATACAGAAAAATTAACCGGCGCGGTTAAGCTTGGTTGCCAGTGAGGATTTTTTACGCGAGGCACAGTTTTTATGGAGCAGGCCGCGCGCGGCGGCTTTATCTATTTTTTTCATCGCCAGGCGGACTATCTGCTCCTTATCCCCGGTATCGCCCGCAAGGGCCAGCTCCGCTTTTTTTATAGCGGTCCTGAGGTCAGAGCGCGCCGCCTTATTTATAGCGGTTTTTACGGCGATTACCTTCACTCTTTTTTTCGCGGATTTACAGTTTGCCATTTATTTTCACCCCCCTTTCTACATTCATAAATAGCCGTGAAATCGGCTGATTTTATGTTAGCTATGCAATCATATCACCTTTTATTTGGAAATGCAAGGGTTTTTGTGTTTTTTTTAGTTTGCTGAATATACTAAACATGAATACAACGAATTTCTCATCAGGAGGTACTGTATGGCATTTCGCACGGATTTGGCGATGGAGCGGCTGGACGGCTGCGGTGGCGCGCCCAAACCGGAGGGGGTTTTGCAGAGCAGCCGAAGCCTTGATTCGCTTATAATAAACACAGTGGAAATTTGTGACGAGAACGCGGCGCGGGCAATCGAAAAGCCGATTGGGAGATATATTACGATTATGGCGCCGCCATTTTACAGCGCGGAGGAGCTTTCCGAGCAGGAGCTGAATGCCGTAGCGGAGGAAATCGCGGTATTTCTGCCGGAGGATGGGCTTGTGCTTGTCGTTGGGCTTGGAAACAATGATATAACACCGGACGCGATCGGCCCGCGCACCGCGCGCCAGATTGTAGCGACTCGGCATTTCACAGGGGAGGCGGCAAAGCAGGCCGGGCTGGACAGCTTGCGCGCAGTGGCGGCAATCACGCCCGGCGTACTCGGGCAGACAGGCATAGAAACCTCGGAAATTGTGCGCTCAATCGCCGAGGATATACAGCCCGGTGCGGTTGTTGTCGTGGACGCGCTGGCGGCGCGTGACGCGAACAGGCTGGGCTGTACAATACAGGTTTCGGATACGGGCATCTCCCCCGGCTCCGGCGTGCAGAACCGCCGCAAAGAGCTAAGCCGCGCAACCTTGGGCGTGCCTGTAATATCCATCGGCATCCCGACAGTGGTGGATGCTACCACACTCGCCAACGATATTTTAGAGGGCAGCGGTATGCCCGCAAAAAACCGCCGCTTGCTTGAAGACGGCGGCGGTATGATCGTAACGCCAAGGGATATCGACCTGCTGATCGGCCATGCCTGCAGGACGCTCGGGCTTGTAATAAACAAGGCGCTCCATCCCGGGCTGACCTTTGAGGAGATATCTTATTTGGCGAGTTAAAGTCATACACAAGATTCGTACCCATAAAAAAGCATAAAGCCACAAAGGCAAGTAAGCGCAAAACTAAAGCAAAGAGCGGCGCCGGAAGCGACCGCGCACGTAATTACAGCGGAAAAAGTTTTTGATAATCTCTTTTCCTAATTCCTTTTTTCGCGTTCCAGCCCTGGAACCCGGCTCGGCTGGGTGATTGGGCGGATTATAGGGCATAGCATTTGACGTGCGCGATGGAAGGCACTATGCTATGCGTTTTGTCGGAGCGGGGGCCGGGGGTGTCCCCCGGTGTGTTTTGTTTCTTTTGCACAAGCAAAAGAAAAGCCCCCGCGGCTTGAGCGGTTGAGCAGTGCGAAGCTACAATAAGAAGAAAGCATATCGTAGGCGCAAGACACAGGTTTCCCATTTCACATTCTACGCAAACTGCAAAATTTGTGCCATACTAAACCTGCCGCAACCTGGCTAAACAGAACCCAGCGAACGGGTATATCCGATGGTAAACACCAGCGCGTATATGCTCAGCGCCAGCACATACAGGCTTTCGTAAAGGCTGATAAGCGCGGCAGGTGACGGCGCCGCGTATATTAGCATATACAAATAATTCGGCAGTACGAGAAGAAGCCCGCAGGCCGCTGTACAAAGCCCCGAGGAGATTATATAGTTGCGGCCGTCCTTGCGCCCCTGCCCGCAAACTACCCGCGCGTGTCCCATGTAAAACAGCGTGGCACAAAGCATGAAAAGCACCACCAGCATATGGTCCGCGATGTGGAAAATTGAGTGGTAGCCGTTGAAACGGCTCAGCAGTAAAACAACCTGCCAAACAGGCGGCACGGCAAGCAATATCCCGGGCGGCCTGCGGCCAAAGAAAAGACCGATGCCCGTGACTATCAGCGCGGCGGCGGAAATATACCCCGCCGTTACATTTACCATGCGCAGTGTATCCGCAAAGCCGGTGTTTATTATTGGGGCAAGCGGCTCCAACGGATCAGACAAGCCATACAGCATATACAAAAACAGCGATACGCCCGAGATCATCGCGAATACCGGGAGAATCGGCCCGCGTCCCCCCGCCAGCATATGGTCCCTGCCGGGGGATCGGAAGCGGTTGAGGACAAGCATCCCGCCAAGCCCGAGAAATAAAACAGCGGAATAAAACAGCGGTGCCGCGCCGCGTATTGTGTAAAAGCCCGTGCTGTGGTCGGTGAAGGCGAATTTAAGCGTGAAGCGTAAAACACCGCCAACCGCCGTCAGCCCGGCGAAAATCATATACATTGCTTTGTAATACGGCTCTTTCATGCGCTTCCTCCGTATGCTACGTTCTCTGTTCGAGCGGGACATAGGCTGTCCTTGTGCTGACATCCTTGTACGCGGGGCGGATTATCCTGCCGCCTGTGGTACAGGCCTCTTCGATTATATGCGCGCACCAGCCGACAGTACGCGCCACCGCAAACAGGGGCGTCATCAGCTCAGGCGGGACCCGAAGCATCGTGTAGACCATGCCCGAATAAAGGTCAACATTGGCGCAGAGGGGCGCGTCTATCCCCTTTTTTTCGCGGAACAGCCCGGGGGTGAGCTTTTCTATGAGCTGTATAAGCTCAAACTCGGCTTCGTACTGTGTGCCCGGGATCATTTTTGCGGCGTATTGCTTGAGCAGAACCGCCCTCGGGTCGCTTATCGTGTAAACGGCGTGGCCCATGCCGTAAACCAAGCCGGAGCCGTCGCCTTCCTCTTTATTTAAAATTTTGCGGATAAAGCCCGCTACCTCGGTTTCGTCGCGCCAATTTGACACGCCGTTTTTAATGGCGTCCATCATCCCCATGACCATAAAATTCGCGCCGCCGTGGCGGGGGCCTTTCAGCGAGCCTATCCCGGCGGATACAGCGGAGTATATATCTGTGCCGGATGATGTAAGTACCCTGGACGCAAAGGTGGAGTTGTTGCCGCCGCCATGCTCCATTTGCAGGACCAGGCAGAGGTCGAGCATCTTGGCCTCCTCGTCTGTGAACTGCCTGTCGCTGCGCATGGTGCGCAGGATGTTTTCGGCAAGCGTAAGCTCCGGCTTTGTGGTGTGGAAGTACATACTCTTGTTATCGAAGGAGCGCCGCTTTACCTGATACGCCGCCACCATCATTGTCGGCATCTTCGCGATCAGGGAAATAGACTGGCGCATGATATTTTCATGCGTGGAGGTGTCCGGGTCGTCGTCGTATGTGTACAGGGCGAGCGCCGCCCGCTGGAGCGCGTTCATAATATTTCTGCATGGGACAGCGGTGATTACATTGTCCACAAAAGTCCCGGGCAAGTCGCGCTGGAGTGAAATCGCGCGGCCGAATATCCCCAGCTGGCGGACAGTAGGGAGCTTGCCGTACAGGAGCAGCCATGCCGCCTCTTCAAAGCCGAAGCGGTTTTCCGCCGAACATGCGCCTATAATATCCTCAAGGTCGATGCCCCTGTAGGTGAGGCGGCCTTTGACGGGCGCCTTCTCTCCGTCGTCAATTACATAGCCGTGGACATTGCAAATACGCGTCAGCCCGGCCATTACGCCGCTTCCGTCGTCATTGCGCAGGCCGCGCTTTACCTGGTAGGTTTTGTAATCCGCGGGGTTGATGCTTGTATACTTTCGGCTTTCTTCGCATAAGAATGAAATATCCTTGTCCGGGTCAAAGGCGCTTTGGGACATGGCAATTACCTCCAAACAGGCTGAGAAGTCTGCTTTCTATGCGTTTCAGTATAGCTTACGGATAATGATATGTCAATGTCAGACTGTAGACAAAGCAAAAAATTACAGTGTTCGTAATTCCCCGAAGGCGAATTTATTTCGCCGAAGGTTTCCTTAACCCGACTGGCGAGCGCGAAACCGGGGGGAATATGGGGGGTATTGGATACCCCCCATAATGAGTGATGACTTTGTCATCACTCAACAATGTTTTCTTTAGTGGGGGGACCTTATGAAAGCCGGGCTTATTTATATAGCGTTAATGACCGCTTTGTTGATTTTGATACCTGTAGTCGGCATACTTGTAAACCCGCCGTCAACCCCCGCCGCCGCAATGGCGGTCCCGGAAAGCGAACCCGTACAAGAGCCGCCCGCCGCAGTTGACGCCGCGCCCGAAATCCCCGTGCCGGAAATTATGCCCGCCGTGCAGCATAGCCCCAACGGTGTGGATTCTTTTTTAATTTACGATATGGCTTCCGGTGAGGTTGAAACCGTCAGCCTGCGGGATTATGTATTGGGTGCGGTTGCTTCCGAGATGCCCGCCGTTTTCCACCCCGAGGCAATGAAGGCGCAGGCAGTGGCGGCGCATACGTTCGCGCTGCACAACCACCATGTCCGCCGCGATATACCCGACCCCGCGCTTCATGGCGCGGATTTTGCGGCCGACCCATCCGGTATGCGTGTATACATCACGGAGGAAACAGCGCGCGAATTCTGGGGCGAGGATTACGCCGACGAGTTCTGGGCAAAGATAAGCGCCGCCGCGGACAGTGTGCTTGGCTACATTTTAGAGTATGACGACGAGCCGATTGCCGCCGCCTACCACGCAATCTCCGCCGGACGGACAGAAGATGCCGCGAATGTATGGACAGGCAGCGCGGATTATCTTGTCCCGGCAGAGAGCGGCGGCGATTTCCTCGCGCCGGACTTTGAGGTAACGCAGCATTTTACGGCAGAAGAAGCAAAGCATATCCTTGCAAATTTGCTTCCGGGTATCAGCTTGCCCGATGACCCTGCCCTGTGGTTTAGCGAAATCGAGCATTCACCGTCCGGTTATGTAACAGCGGTCACTGTCGGCGGCGAGAGGCTCCACGGCAAGGATATACGCACCGCCTTCGGCCTGCGCAGCCACAGCATGGACATAAGCTATGACGGGCGCGGCTTCGGCTTTACAACCTACGGGCATGGGCATGGCGTCGGTCTTTCGCAGTATGGGGCGGATTTTATGGCGCGGCAGGGCTATACATTCGAGCAAATCCTGGCGCATTATTACCCGGGGGCGCAGCTGCGGGCAATCTCCGCAGGTTTTGCGGATGGGGTATAATTTTAAACGTAAAACGCCCGTCTGTAAATTACAGATTGTAATATACAGCCGGGCGTTTTTATTTACGGCTTGTCTTACTTCTCCAGGTTGCTGAGAAGGGCTTCGATGGATACGCCTTTTTCAGCGGCAAGCTTTAGGACCTTGGCAGCCATTGCGGCTTGATTAGAGTCTAAAATCTCGCGCTTTTGCATTTCCAGCTCTTTGATTTCGTCTTTCTTTTTCGCGATCTTCAGATCAATATCCGCGATCAATTTTTCGGTAGTACGCCTTACACCTCTGGGCATTTTTTCACACTCCTAAAAATAATTTGGGCTTCCTTTTTTGTATTATAATACAAGCTGTCAATTTTGTCCAGTGTTTATTTAAAAATAACCGGGAAATAATAAAAAATATTATTGCCGGAGGGACATTTACTAAAAGTATGATGAAATGGATGAACGGTTTCTTTCCAAAGGGTGCCGATATTACTGAAAAAACTCGTCCTCCGGATGCGTTGGGTGACGGGGCGCTCACAGCATCCCTGGAAGATAATATCGCCCTGCTGGAAGGGCTTTTTTGTGATGTGGACACTATGGTTTCCCGCCGTTTCGCAAATGGCGATGTGCGCTTCTATATCTTCTACAGCGACGGGGTGACCGGCTCCATGATGGTTAATGAACACGTGGTTGAGCCGCTTGTCACAACCGGGCTTCTTAAAAAAAGGGGGGGCGCGCATGAGCTTGTAAGGGATCAAATTTTGCAGAGCAGTGACATAAAAGAAAGCTGTGACATTGCGGAAATTATCGCGGCGGTAACCTACGGCGACACGCTTCTGCTTGTGGGGGACAGTGACCGCGCGCTTATTTTAAGCAGCAAGGCTTTTACGCTGCGCGGCGTTTCGGAGCCGGAGGGCGAGAAGATACTGAGCGGCCCGCGCGAGGGCTTTACGGAAGGCGTCATGACAAACCTTTCCCTTATACGCCGCAGGCTCAGGACGCATTTGCTGAAGATAAAATTTATGAGCATGGGGCGGCATTCGGGTACAACGGTATGCGTTTTGTATATGGATAATATTGTTAACAAAAAGCTTTTGGATGAGCTTATGCGCCGCCTTGGCAAGATAGACATAGACTGCGTATTGGACAGCAATTACCTCGCCGAGCATATCGCGGAAAAATCGTTCCTCGGGCTTAACACAACAGGCGCTACGGAAAGGCCGGATGTTGTTGTAGGCAGGCTGATGGAAGGGAGAATTGCCCTTATTGTGGACGGTTCCCCGGTCGCGCTGACTGTGCCGTACCTGATGATAGAAAACTTCCAAAGCAACGAAGATTATTATATGAACCCGATGTACACCGGCTATGGCAGGATACTGCGGATACTTTGCTTTTTTATGGCGATTGTTATACCCGGGCTTTATATTTCGATAGTTGCGTATCACCACGAGATCCTCCCGCCCGCGCTTATGCTCAGTTTCGCCGCAAGCCGCAAGGATGTGCCGCTGCCCGCCGCGCTGGAGTGTTTTATCATGCTGATTGTTTTCGATATCCTGCGCGAAACCGGTGTGCGCACGCCTAACCATGTCGGCCAGGCGCTTAGTATAGTCGGCGCGCTGGTAATAGGCTCCTCGGCGGTGGAGGCAAAGCTTGTCGCGGCGCCGATGGTCATCGTTGTGGCAATCGCGGGGATTACGATTTTGCTTGTCCCGCGCCTTACCGCCACCGGGCTTATCGCGCGGTATATGTGCCTGATTTTGTCCAGCTTGCTGGGCCTAAGCGGCTTATTGATCGGCTTTTCGGTTTTGATTATCCATATGCTCAACCTACAGACACTGGGCATACCGTCGGTCCTGCCGTCGGAGCGGCTTGGCTATCAGGAGGTCAAGGACACCTTCATGCGTGCGCCGTGGCCTAAAATGCTCACACGCATACGCCCGATGACCGCAAATACGGTGCGCGCGGACAGCTCGCCTTGGGGCGGCGGAAAATGAAAATATTTGTTCTATGTGCTTTGCTGTGCCTTCCGCTTGCCGGATGCTCCGACTACCGCGGGCTGGACGCACAGACAATTGTAATGGGCATCGCGGTTGACGAGGGCGATAACGGCAGCCTGCGCGTAACCTTTGAGATTGTGGATATGGATTCCCTGTCGTCCTCCGCGAATGAGCTTGAAACAAGGCTTCTGGAAACGCAGGGCCATACATTCACCGAGGCGGTCAGGGCGGGCAACGCGAAACTGCGGCGCAATATGTACCTGGGCAACGCGGAAACCGTAATCCTAAGCCGTGGGATCGCGCAAAGCCGCGGGCTGGATGCAATCACGGACCCGCTTATGCGGGACAATGAGGTGCGATGTACGCTCATCCTAATCATCTCGGGAGAGGACAGCGCGCGCGAGCTTCTTGAGCCATCGGGCATGATAATGTCGCACTTCCTCACGCAGAATATCAGCGCGGGGCGGGTAAGCGCAAACGCCGCACAGCCCCAAACGCTCTATGAGGTCAGCGAAATTTTAAAAGAAAACGCGTCCGGGATTGCACTGCCTGTCGTGCGCTTCAGCGACCGTGAAACCGGGGAGCTTACTTTGGACGGGCTTGCGCTTTTCTCACAGGGAAAGCTTACCGGACATTTAGGCAGCGGGGACACGCCGTATTATCTTTTGGCAAAAACAAAGCTGTCCGGCGGGAGCTTCCGCTTGGATGACGGCGAAAAATACGCCGTCGCCGATATACGCACCTCTGTGCCGTCAATAAACGCGCGGTACGACGGGCAAAAGCTGTATTGTGAGGTTTTGGTGGACATATCCGCCGCCGCTGTGGAGCTTTCCCCGGATTGGGGCGCGGCGGATACGGGCGCGGTACACGGCTTGGAGCGGGATTTAAGTGCGATGCTCTCCGCGCGGATAAAAAGCGTAATCGAAGAAATGCACCGGGAGCATGGGGTGGACGGGGCGGGATTTGGCAGCAGACTGCGCGCACGCGACCCGAATCTGTGGGATGAATTGAGCGGCCAGTGGCACAGCCTTATTAAAGAGGCGGATGTCAGCGTCCGCTGTAATGTGAGGGTTAATAATACGGGGCTGGTTAAATAAGGGGGGCAACTATGGGACCGCTTATACTTTGTACAATAATCGCAATATTCATATTTAACTTTGCCATGCGCCCGCTAATCGGGACAGATAAAAAGGCGTTTTGGGCAGGGGCGGTGTTTTTGCTTTCCGGATACGCGCTTTTAGCTGTCATGAGCCTTGGGATGCGCCCGCCGAGTTTTTTGGTACCTGTGAAAATCTTTGTTGACTTTGTATCCGGGGGATGGGTGTGGTGAGCGGTAAGCTTTCCTTTCGCGACGGCGCGGCGATGATAATTGTCATCCAGATTTCTAAAATCATGGTACTTGGCTTCCCGATGGGGGCAAAATCGGACACATGGGCGGCGATTTTGCTCGCGGCATTTGGCGCGCTGCCGCTTATGGCGCTTTATGCGCGGCTCGTGCGGCTAATGCCGGGGAAAAGCATCTTCGGGATGGCGGAACGCGCGGTGGGCAGGCCTATCGCGGTTTTAATCTGCGCGCTGTATCTTTATTATTTTTTGGTTGCCGCAGGGATTACGATCGGCAGCTTTTCGCAGTTTGTGCATTTGGCGTTTCTGCCCGGCACTTCCTACGTGACGATATGCGCGGGTTTTTTTATCGTCTGCGCGTATCTCGCATACAGCGGCGTCGAAACCTTGGGCAAGTGGAGCTTTATTGTGCTGATGTTTTCGGCATTTGTCATAACGGCATCGGTGCTTCTCTCTTTCGCGAAAATGAAGATGCCGGGGCTGATTTTACCGATGGAATCGGGCTTGCCGATGATTGTGTCCTCCGGCGCAAAGCTCCTTTCAATCCCATTCGGCGAAGCGATTATTTTCATGAGCATGGCGGGGGATTTGGATGAAAAAGTAAACCCGTACAAGCTTTTTATCGGGGCAAGCGCGGTTTCCGGCGCGGTTGTGCTGCTAATTTACCTGCACAACACCTCGCTGTTAGGACAGGAAAATATGAACACGATGTATTTCCCGTCCTACAAAGCCGCGAGCGTAATAAATATCGGCACGATCGGCACGCGCATAGAAGCGCTGATCGCCTGTTCCTTTATCATCGAGGGGATAACAAAAGCCGCAGCCGGGATTGCGGCAACGGCACGTGCGGCGGCTGAGATTCTGCGTGTACGGCATTTCCGGGATATTGCCTGGCAGATAGGGCTGCTCTGCTTGGCGGCGGCGACATTCGCGTTTAGCAATGTCACGGAAATGTTTGAGCATATAGACAACGTCTACCCAATATACGCCGCCGTGTTCCAGCTTTTGATCCCGGCTGTAATTTGGGTTGCGGCGGAGGTGAGGAAGGTTGGTAGGGCGGGTCAGCTTCCCTCCAAATAAATCTCCCGCTGTACCGCAATATCCATAACGCAGATATAATCGGCGCGCAATATGTAATGACCGTCTTTTTCCATACCGGTCAGGTTTGTGCTGCGTATCTCCGCGCCTTCAAGCTGTACCCTCTGCGCCGCGTTAAGCTGCGCGAGGGCCTCTTCTTTTGCCTCATCTTTAGTCAGCGTTATCGGGATCTCCTCCATCAGCACATACCGTTCTTTCAGAACCGAAAACGGAAGCGCTGTCCCAAACGGCGCAAACACACTTTCCGCCCTTTCGACATAATAGGGGTGCGGGATGCTAATCGGCAAAAACAGCGGTATCTGAAGCCCCGCGGCGTTTATATAGGACCGGCTTCGGCTTTTCCCTGTGGGGGCATAGCCTGTCTGTTCCAGCGGCACTGCGGTTTCGATGGTATAATTCACCACGGCAAACGCCTGTGCCCTTGCGTGCCTGAACATGGTTTTATCCCTGCTGTCCTGTGTTATCCCGCTTACGATGATCTGGCCTTCGCGCACTGTATCGCCGATCTTCGCCAGCGGCTGCCCGTCGTAGGCGTTGAGCGCCACGAGCTGGCCGTCCATTGCGGCGGTTATATTGCAGGGGCGGTCGGGGTCTATCATTTCCGGTGGCTTGGAGCGTTCGCTGACCTCCACGTGTAAGGTGCTTCCGTCGATATTCAGCGCAACCCATGACAGGTCTTGAAGGAGAAGCAGGGCGCGGCGTTCGCTGTCCCGCACGTCAATCCCCGCTCGCAGGACACCCGGCCTTATCCCCAGCCCCTCAAGAGTGCGCAGGATATCGCTTTCCCGCACGCCGCCTTCCAAGCCGCCGACTTCAATGCGCCAGATAAACAGGCTCATAACAGCCAAGAACAGCGCGAACAGCGCCGCCCCGGCTAAAATCCCGTGCCTGTGCCTGTATTTATACCGCGTGAACGGCACGCCATGCTTTTCCCGGATTTTAATTTTAACGCCGGTTTTTTTTGCGTGGCGGCGCAGGCGGCGGTAGCTTTGCGCGGACACATGGCCGGAGAACTCGCCGCCGCTTTTCTTGCCGCCCCAGATTGCGATATGGTCCCTTGCCGAAAGGTTGAGGAAGCGTTCCACAAAATCCCCGGCGGCGCTGAACCGCACATACCCGCGCAGATATCGTATGAAGTTTAAAAAAAACATTTGCGTTACCCCTATTTCTATAAAACAAACTCCACGGACGTGATAAACCCCGTGACAACCGCGCTGTCGCGCGTAAGCACATTTATTTGCAGGCCGCGCCCGTTAAACTTAACCGCCATCTTGCCCGTAGCCAGTTTCACTACATTGTCGTCATATTGCAGCACGCCGCGGCAGCCGTCCACGACAGCCTCGCGGTTTTCCGCCATTTCAATATGCGCAATGCCGCCAATCGCGGAACCGGGTATATCAAAAATCTCGGAAAGCCCGCGCTTTTTCGCTTCCTGCGCATCACCACCCTCGGACAGCTTGCGGTTGCGCTTTCTTTTATCATCAGATCGCCTCATAACGCATATCCTTTCATATACTGACTATATATCAGCATATGCCGCATATCTATTATATAGGACAACCGCTATGAGGAGATAAACCATGAAGCAAAAATTAAAAGTTACAAGATTGCTTATATCTGTTTTGGCGGCGGTTTTTGCCGTGCTGCTGCTGCTCGACGCCCCGACAGTCGCACAGGGCGTCAGCCATGGGCTTAGGATATGCGCGGGGGCGCTTGTCCCTGCCCTCTTCCCATTTATGGTGCTGTCAGGCTTTATTGCCTCGACAGGCTGCGGCAGGGTTTTGTCGCTCCCATTCGGTTTTGTCACGGAAAAGCTTTTTAAGCTGCCCGGGGAGCTTAGCGCGGTTGTTTTACTGAGCATGGTAGGCGGGTATCCGGTAGGCGCAAGGATGATTTCGTCTTTGCTAAAACAAAAAAAAATAAGCGAAGACACAGCCGGGCGGATGCTGTGCTTCTGTTTCGGGGCGGGGCCGCCGTTTCTGATTACAGCGGTAGGCGCGGGGATGTTTTTCGATGTAAAGGCAGGGCTTATACTGTTCGGGACACAGCTTTTCGCAAGCATCGCCGTGGGTGCGATTATATCGGCGCGATGCGAAAAACCGCGCTCGGAAGTTAAAACCGAGGGCGGCGGGTACGCGGGGGCGTTTGTTTCGGCGGTGACGGGGGCGTCTTCCGCGATGCTCAGTTTATGCGCGTTTACTACGCTGTTTTCGGGGATTTTAGCGCTCCTGGCAAAAAAGGGCGCAGCGGTGATTTTTACGGCAATCCCCGGAGTAAGCACGGAAATTTCCCGTGTGCTCCTCGCCGGGATAATGGAGATAACCTCAGGCTGTATCGCCGCCGCGAATGTCGGCGGGGCAGTCGGTTTCGGCTTGGCGTCGATCTTTTTGTCGCTGGGCGGGATATCTGTTTTACTGCAGGTGGTATCATTTTTCGCTGATACGCCTGTGCGTTTGGGGCGGTTCTTTTTCTCGCGGGTTTTACATTCGGTGATTGCGGTTTCTTTTGCGGTGCCGCTTTATACCCGTTTTTGCGGCGGATATCTTGTTTGGGCACCGGCTTCCCCTCCGGCGATGGTAAGCGACAGCCGAACGCTGCTGATGTCCGTATGCCTGCTTGGGATGTGTGTGATTTTATCGCTGACGGAGCGCCGCAGGATTTAGGATTTAGGTTATAGGTTTTAGGAAGGGATGTAGGGTCGGGGTTCCATCCCCGACCGCAAATTATCGATTCGCCTTTGACGGCGCGACAATTTTCTTCCCTTCCTAAATCCTAAATCCTGCCGAAGGCAAAACACCCGTCATCACTGCGAAAAATCGCAGTGATGCCACCCTCTTTAAAAAAGAGGGTACGTCCTACGGTTGTTTTGCGCTTTCTAAATGAAATAATAAATCTCGTTGTGGCCTTACCCTCTTTTTTAAAGAGGGTGGCGCGAAGGCGAATTTATTCGGCTTCGTGACGGGTGTTTTGCCCTTCCTTTGCCCCCTTCGCGCACGAAGGGGGTGCCGCCCGCAGGCGGCGGGGGTTGTCTGTAGGGTCGGGGTTCCATCCCCGACCGCGAATAATCGATTCGCCCTTGACGGTCGGGCATGGAAGCCCGACCCTACAAGTTTCTTCCCTTCCTAATTCCCAATCCCTACCTGCTCTTCACGCAAATCGGTCATGCCGCCGCTTTTTTTCGGGATCAGCATAACCGCCGCCGATATCAGCGGCACGGCCATCGCCGCCGCCGTTACCCGCAGGACCTGCCCGCCTGTCAGCGCGACAGTGGAAAGTATGCTTTGTATAAATGGGTTATATACCGCGATGCCTATCATCCCAAGGGATGCCGCCACCGCCCCGATCAGCATGGGGTTGTCCAGCGGGTTAATCGCGAATATGCTCTTTGTTTCGGATTTGCACTCGAACACATGGAAAAGCTGTGTCAGCACCAAAGTCAGCAGCGCGCCTGTCCGCGCGGTATCCACATCGCCGTACCAACGCGCGAATAATGTAAACACCGCCAATGTCGTAAATCCGATTAAAATGCCCCGGAACAAAATCGTCCCCGCCAGCCCGCCGGAAAATACGGATTCCCCCGCCGGCCTTGGTTTTCGGGACATAGCGTCTTTTTCTGTCGGCTCCATTCCCAGCGCGAGCGCAGGCAGCCCGTCCGTGGCCAGGTTAACGAGAAGAATCTGGATCGGCAGCAGGACGATTGGAAGCCCCATCAGCATCCCCGCGAACATTGTCACAACCTCGCCTATGTTGCAGGAAAGCAGGTAGCGTATGAATTTGCGGATATTCGCGTAAACCGTGCGCCCCTCCTCCACCGCCGCAACAAGTGTCGCAAAGTTGTCGTCGAGTAAAATAATCCCTGACGCGCTCTTTGTAACATCAGTGCCGCTGATGCCCATAGATACGCCGATGTCGGCCTCTTTTACGGCAGGGGCGTCGTTCACGCCGTCGCCGGTCATTGCCACCACATCGCCGCGCCGCTTCAGCGCCCTTACTATTGAAAGCTTATGCCCCGGGCTTACCCGCGCGAAAACAGACACCCTATGTACGATTTTCGCAAGCCCTTCCTCCCCCATCGCGTCAAGCTCCGGGCCGGTCAGCACCATGCCGCCGCCCTTGAGTATACCCGTATCCCTTGCAACGGCACAGGCGGTGGCTTTATGGTCCCCGGTAATCATCACGGTGCGGATCCTTGCCTTGCGGCAGCTTGCCACGGCTTCGTAGACCTCTTTGCGCGGCGGGTCGGTCATGCCCGCAAGCCCTGCAAAAACCATGTTGTTTTCCGGGTCGCTTTCAGGGCTTTCCCGATATGCGAAACCCAGCACACGCATGGCGTTTGCCGCCATGCTTTCGTTTATCTCCTCCATTTTCCGCAGTGCCGCCGGGGTCATTGGCATCACGCCGCTGTCTGTGAGTATATACCTGCACCGCGAAAGAAGGATGTCCGGCGCGCCTTTTGAGAAACTCAGCTCTTTTCCCGCACGGTCACGCACAAGCACGGTCATGCGCTTTCTCTCGGAGTCGAACGGGACCTCGCCGTATCTTTCAAATTCATCGCCGCGGACGGCGCTCCCCGCTTTTGCCGCCATGACCAGCAGGGCGATTTCGGTCGGGTCGCCGCTGACCTGCCAGCTTCCTTCCGCGCTGTTTCGCGTACGGTCGCGCGGCGGGGCGTTCCCCGGCTCAGCGGTAAGCTGTGCGTTATTGCAAACAGCCGCAATTTCCAAAAGCCGCTTCACCGCCGCCGATGCGCCGGGTGCCGCCCTGCGCCCGCTTATGTGAAGCTCCCCTGCCTGTTCGTAGCCGCTACCTGAAACCTCTATGCTGTGTTCTGATGTATAAATCCGCGTTACGGTCATTTTGTTTTCGGTGAGCGTGCCTGTTTTGTCTGTGCAAATCACATTCGCGCAGCCCAATGTTTCCACGCAGTGAAGCTTGCGCACAAGCGCCCTGCGTTTCAGTATCCTGCGCACGGCAAGCGCCAGCGCGATTGTGACAATCGCCGGAAGCCCCTCCGGCACCGCCGCCACCGCCAGCGATATGCCCGTTATAAACATATCGAACAGCGGGTAGCCCCTTAGTATCCCCGCCGCCGCCACAAATACACAGATGCCCAGACAGCCGAAAGCTATGTATCTGCCGAGCTGGGCGAGCTTTTTTTGCAGCGGCGTGGGCTCGTCCTCGATCTCCCTGAGCATCCCCGCGATTTTGCCCATCTCCGTAGACATACCCGTAGCGGTTACTATTGCCTTGCCCCTGCCCTTTGTGACGACCGCGCCCATGTAGGCTATATCGGCCCGCCCGATCCCGCCCGCTTCCATACTTTCCGGCAAAACTTCGTCAGCCGCGGCGGTTTTTTCGGCGGGAACGGATTCCCCTGTCAGCAGGGATTCGTCGCACCCCATAGATACAGCTTCGGTTATCCTTGCGTCCGCCGGGACTTTATCGCCCGCGCTCAATAAAATAACATCCCCCGGCACGATTTCCTGCGCCGGTATACGTGCCGCTGTACCATCGCGCAGGACAAGGGCCGTAGGCGCCGCCATATTTTTAAGCGCCTCCAGTGTTTTTTCCGTTCGGTACTCCTGAATGAACCCCAGCACGGCGTTCATCAGCACGATTACGATTATGGCGACCGCCTCCACCGTTTCGCCCATCAGGACGGAAATTACAGTGGAAGCCAGCAAAATCATAATCATAAGGTCCCTGAACTGCCCGGCGAAGATTTTCAGCGCGCTGATTTTTTTTGCGGACGCGAGCTTATTTTCGCCGTATTCAAACAGGCGGCGCTGTGCTTCTTTTGCGGTCAGCCCTTGATTTTCCCTCATTTTCCCGTCTCCTTTGCTTTACGTGTTAGATATTGGACACGCTATATATCTATGCATGGACAGGCAGTGCTATACCCACATGGCAAACGTATAATAAAGTAAGCGTACAAAATCCTGTAGGGGCGGCAACCTGCCGCCCGCAAATTGCCGTAACATTATGTTCAATGCGTCGTAGGGGACGCACACCGGGCGTCCCGAAATTACCAAATAATCAACATTATTGCATCGTAGGGGCGGGGTCATCCCGCCCGCAATTCCCCTCCTTGGAGGGGTGGCTGGCGGCGCATAGCGCCGCAGGTTTTAGGATTTAGGTTATAGGTTTTAGGGAAAGGAC
>WRLS01000024.1 GCA_009776345.1 Oscillospiraceae bacterium
GAGGAATTTGTGGACAGGATTATCATCGACGAGCCGGACAGAAGCTCCGGCAAGCGTGAACAGAAAGTTGAGATACACTATAACTTTGTCGGGGACGTCGCCGGGTAGGTTGCCCGCAGGACGGAAAACGCCGTGAAGCACACGGCTTCACGGCTTCCCCCGCAAGAGTTTTAAGCATACATCGTTGTGAACGTGAACCCTTTATTTTCAAAGGTTTTGCTGGTTAGTCCTATTATTACACATTCCTACGCCCATTTATACCCTCACAAGCAGACAGAATTGGCCCAAAAACTGGAAAATTTGGCTTAATAGCATCATATCAGCATCACGGGAGCAAAGCAAGACGCCTGAAAGTCAGCATTAGCAAGGCTTTCAGGCGTTTTTCCAATTACTCCCACTCCACCGTCCCCGGCGGCTTTCCTGTAATATCATACACCACGCGATTAACTCCATCTACTTCGCTTGTTATCCTTTGCGCGGTTTGGTTGAGCAGGTCATACGGGAGCCTTGCCCAATCCGCTTCCATGAAATTTTCTGTTACGACAGCCCTTAGTGCAACTATTCCGCCATAGCTTCTGGCTCCGGCGGTTACGCCTACAGAGTTTATATCCGTCAGAATCGCGAAATATTGGTTTATGCTATGCTCCAGGCCCGCTTTGGCGACCTCATCGCGGAATATATAATCGGCCTCCCGCAGTGTGTCCAGCTTGCTTTTCGTGACTTCCCCGATCACCCTTATCGCAAGCCCGGGTCCCGGGAACGGCTGCCTATGTACAAGATGGGCGGGCAGGCCGAGTACCGCCCCCAGCTCCCGCACTTCGTCTTTAAACAGTAGGCGCAGCGGTTCGATAATTTCCTTGAAATCTATATTTTTCGGCATCCCGCCGACATTATGATGGCTTTTTACCAGCTTCGCCCCATCCAATCCCGATTCAATTATATCGGGATAAATCGTCCCCTGCGCAAGGAAATCCACAGCGCCGATTTTACCGGCCTCCTCCTCAAACACACGGATAAACTCCTCCCCGATGATTTTCCGTTTGGCTTCGGGATCGGTTATGCCCGCCAGCTTCGAGAGGAAACGCCCCTCGGCATCAATACGCACAAAATTCAGTTCACGCCCGCCGAACGCTTTCTCCACCTCATCGCCTTCATCTTTTCGCATAAGGCCGGTATCTACGAAAATGCAGTTCAAATTCCTGCCTATTGCGCTGCTCAACAGCGCCGCCGCCACAGAGCTGTCCACACCGCCGGAGAGCGCTAACAGCACCTTCCCTGTGCCTGCTTTTTCTTTTATTTGGGCAATCATACTTTGTGCGCACCGTTCCATGCATAATTTGCCGTTTTCCGCGCAATTGCCGAGCAGCAGCTCCCTGCGCTCATCGTCCGGGCATTTTTTCATGATTCTTTCCCCTTCCATATTGGTTCGCTAGGGTCATTATGCCATATTTTTGCTGAAAAAACAATCGGGGACAATACGCAAACAAAAACCTTTTATTTTTGCCCGTCAAGTAGTATAATGTAGACATTATATTTTAAGGAGTGCCGTATATGGTCACGACCGTGACGCTTAACCCCTGCATTGACTGGACGGTCGAGCTTCCGTCCATCGCCCTTGGGGCGCTGAATCTTTCGAGGTCCGAGCGGATCGACATCTGCGGAAAGGGCGTCAACGCGGCCGAAGTGCTGCGGGAGCTGGGCTGCCCCGTTTGCTGTACGGGGATAAGCTTTACAGAAAACGGCGGGCTTCTTCGCGAAAAGCTGGATGCACTGGGCATACCGCATGACTTTGCTATTGCGCGGGGGAGGATCCGCACAAATATTAAAGCATACGACCTTGAAAAAAATCAAATGACGGAGCTGAACAGCCTTGGCCAGCCGGTCACCTCCGATGTGCTGGATGAATTTATGGATAAGCTGGATGCGCTGGCGGCAAAAAGCTCTATTGTTACTTTGAGCGGCAGGCCCGCGAATGGCGCGTGCGGGGATATATACCGGCGATGCGTTAAGCTTATTGGCAAATACCCCGCCAAAACAGTGTTGGACGCGGAGGGGGAACCGCTGCTGCTGGCGCTCCGGGCAAAGCCGTATCTCGTAAAGCCGAATTTATACGAATTGGAAACGGCCCTAAACGCAAAAGCCGGGTCCGAAACCGAAATCGCGGCAATGGCGCGCGAGCTTATAAGGCTCGGCGCGGGCGTGGTCTGCGTTTCTATGGGGGAAAACGGCGCTGTTATAACCGATGGCAGTGAAAGCTTCTACGCGCCCGCTTTGCCTTTAACGCCAAGAGGGTTCCAAGGCTCGGGTGATTCCATGGTGGCGGGGATATGCAAGGCTATTTTGGAAAGCCGCGGGATTGGGGATATGCTGCGCTTCGGCATCGCGGCCGCTTCCGCTTCAATTATACGCGAAGGGACGCTGTTGTGCCGCATGGATGATTACATAAAATTTTTGGGACAGGTGGAAATCCGAAAAATATAATTGAATAGGGGCCTGTGATGGATTACATGAAACGCTGTCGGGCGGTGGTGGACCTTGACCGTATTGTGCATAATTATCGGGCGGTGCGCGGTTTTCTCGCGCCCGCTTGCAAGCTTATGGCTTCCGTAAAAGCCGATGCCTACGGCCACGGCTTGGAGCAGGTCGCGCGGGAGCTGGAGGCCCTCGGTGCTGACTGGTTCGGCGTGAGCTGCATTGAAGAAGGCTTGTCGCTGCGTAAATACGGTATTTCGGCACCGATTTTAAACTTCGGCTACACACCGCAGGAGTACGCAAAAGACCTTGCCGAAAATGACATCACGCAGACTGTCTACTGCATGGATTACGCAAAACTGCTCCACGACGCGGCAATACGCGCCGGTGTCACGCTTGAGATACATATAAAGCTCGACACCGGGATGTCGCGTCTTGGTTTTTTCCCCGATGAGCTTGACGATGCGGAGGCTGTCTGTAAAATGCCCCATTTCCACGCGGGCGGGATTTACACACACCTTGCCTGCGCCGACGAGGCCAACGCGGATGCCGCCGCTTTCACAAAAAGCCAGTTTGCTAAATTCACAAATGCAGTGCGTGAGCTGGAAAGCCGTGGCATCAGCTTCCCGCTCCGTCACTGCTGTAACAGCGGCGGCACTGTCTTTTATCCTGAAATGCACTTGGATATGGTGCGCCCGGGCATCATGCTCTATGGGCTATGCCCGGGGGCGGATTTACAGGGGAAGATAGATATCAAACCGGCGATGGCGTGGTATTCCCGCGTCACAATGGTAAAAGAGCTGCCGGACGGCACCCCGGTAAGCTACGGCAGGACAGCCCAAACCGTGGGGGCGCGAAAAATCGCGACTGTCGCGGTCGGTTACGCGGACGGGTACCCGAGGGCTATGTCGGGCCGTGGCAGGATGATTGTCAGAGGGCAGTACACGCCTGTGATAGGGCGGGTCTGCATGGATCAGCTCATGCTGGATGTCACAGGTATACCGGGCATAGAAATCGGCGATGCTGTCACCATCGCCGGGGATAGCTTGCCTTTTGACGAGCTTGCGCGGCTGTGCGGCACAATCAGCTACGAAACGGTCTGCCTTGTGGGGAAACGCGTACCGCGTGTTTATCAACCGCATATTTTCAATCGGTACCGGGATTCCCCTCCGTCATAAAACAATTCGGCTCTATCCCGTTGCTTTTCATATACCCGGTCCCCCAAGAACACATAGCCTCCAAAATCGGGGTTATGCTTTTCCCAAGCTCCGAAAGCTGATACTCAACCTTTGGCGGCACAACGGGGTAAACCGTGCGGATAATCAGGCTGTCATCTTCAAGCTCACGCAACTGCTGCGTGAGCATTTTTTGTGTCGCCTGCGGGATCAGCTTCCGCAGCTGGCCGAAACGCTTTATGCCGCCGACCAAATGCCAAAGTATCAGCGCCTTGTATTTCCCGCCTATCATGTTCAGCGTCGCCACAACAGGGCAGTTTGTTTTGTTGCAATCGTTCATTTTGGTCCCCCCAATATCACTATTAAATCGCATACCTATTCTATCATATTAAACGGCAAAATATAATAATCATAAAGAAATTTCTAACAGGGGGCTAAAATGGCGCAGTCTGTAACAGAATTCTTGATTGAATACATATCCCCGGAGCTGACAGTTTTTTTAATATCCCTGCTGCCTGTTTTGGAACTGCGGGGTGGGATGGTGGCGGCTTCGCTGCTGGGGCTTCCGTGGCAGAGCGCGGCGCTGCTGTGCCTTATGGGGACACTGCTCCCCGTGCCATTTATTTTGCTGTTTATCCGCCGAATACTTGATTGGATGTCGAGGACTGGGCCTTTGCGGCACACCGCGGCGTATGTAATAAAAAAAGCCCATGCAAAAGGGGACGGTATGATGCGCAGATACCCTTCCCGTATTAAATGGGCGTTATTTTTATTCTCCGCGCTCCCGCTCCCCGGGACCGGGGCGTGGTCAGGCGCGCTTGCCGCCTCTTTTTTAAATTTGCCGCCGGAAGCGTCAATCCCGCCGATCGCAATGGGGACGGCGGTGTCCTGCGCGGTTATGGCGGCGCTGGCGTACGGGCTGCCTATTTTAAGTCATATTTAAGTTTAATTGCATACTGAGCTTCCTCTTGAAAATCGCGGCTTTTTCTGTTAGAATAAGTTTAAGATTTACGCCTCTCGGGTTAAATTGTACATAGGGGAAAATAGCTAAGCATAGGAAAAATATTATGCAAAATTCAAACAGCGATGTCGTACTTGTTTTGATGCCATTCGCTTCACTGACACACCCGTCCCTTGCGCTGGGTTGCCTTTCCGGCGCGCTTCTCAGGGAAAATATTTCTACGCAAAGCCTTTATTTCACTTTGGATTTTGCCAAAGTGATAGGCCTCAGGAACTATTATCTTTTTAATTTTTCCGTGGCTTATGCCGATTGGCTTTTTTCCCGCGCCGCGTTTCCTGAAATGAAACGGGATGACGATGAGTTTTTTGGGTATCATCCTTGGGTTTTACCGCGCGGTAAGCTTTTGGAAATCCGTGAAGTCGTAAATCGGTTTATTGATAATTGTACGCGGCAAGTTATTGCACACAGCCCGAAAATCGTAGGCTGCAGCTCCACCTTCCATCAAAACTGCGCGTCGCTGGCTTTACTGCGCAAAATCCGCGAAACCGCGCCGCAAATCGCAACGGTTATGGGCGGCGCAAACTGCGAAGGGAGCATGGGCAGACAGCTTCATGCTTCTTTTGAGTGGGTCGACTATGTGTTTTCGGGCGAAGCTGACGAATCTTTCCCGGATTTTTGCCGCAGTTATTTAGCTGGCGAAAAAATCGGCGGCGAGGGCGGCTGGAACCGGCCGGAGGTTTTTACACCCTACGATCGGTTAACCGGTCCCGAAGGCGGTCATCAGCCTGAAAAAACGCCGCGGGGTACGGTTACCGATATGGGCGGGCTTGCCATGCCGTATTTCGATGACTATTTCCGGTGCTTAGAGCAAAACGAAATAAAAAGCAGGATAATCCCGGGGCTGGTGCTGGAAACATCCAGAGGCTGCTGGTGGGGCGCGAAGGAGCCGTGCGCGTTTTGCGGGCTGAACGGTTTATCCGCAAAACAGCGCCAAAAAAGCCCCGATAAGGCCGAGCAAGAAATAACCGAGCTGACAAAACGCCACGGTATTTCATCCATACAAATAACAGACAATATTATCCCGCCCGTTCATATGAAACAGCTCCTTCCGCGCTTTGCTGACGGGAAACATGGTAAGCTGACCTTTATGTACGAGGCCCCCGCAACGCTGTCACGGATTCAGATGCGGGAGCTTTCCCGCGCGGGGGTGCGGTGGATACAGCCGGGCATCGAGCAATTGCACGACAAATCCCTTGCGGCACTCGGCAAACCCAACAAGCTTTATCATAATATCCGGTTTTTGAAGGCGGCGCGTGAATACGGTATTGTTTTAGCGTGGAACTGCCTTTACGGTTTCCCCGGCGAGGATGACGAATGGCATGGCGAAACGGCGGACTTAATCCCGCTATTGTCGCATTTACAAGCGCCGACAGCCGGGTCCGAGGTCAGGTTTTGCCGATTCAGCAGATATTTTAATGAATACGATGACCTAAATTTAAAACCAATGCAGTTTTATCGCCATATTTATCCGCTCAGCGATGACGAATTATCTCACATGGCATACTTTTTTGACAATCTGCCCGCTTCGGGCAAAACGGATTTGCACAGAGCCAAACCGGGGCTTGAGCGTATGCTCCGCAGTATCGCGCAGTGGAAAACCCTCTTCCGCCCGTTTTTCGCCAAGGACAGGGCAGAGCCGCCTGTTTTGAAGCTGACCCAAAACGAATCGGGCGGCGATTGCAGTATACATATAGAAGATACGCGGCCGGTCGCAATTTCGCCAAGCTTTTCGTTTCACGGTGCAGAGGCGCGGATATACCTTGCCGCCGACCAAGGCATAACCCTTGAAGAACTGATGCGGCAAGACGGCATTAAAGCATTATCTGAACGCGATGTGCGGGAAATCCTGCAGGGCTTTATAACCTCACACCTCATGGTAAAATCCGGGGATGTATATATATCACTTGCGGTCCCCGCGCCATACACCGACTACCCGCCGCAGGAATTAACGCCCGGCGGATGGTTTAACAGACAATAAGGAGCAGTAAAATGAAGCTTAATGTGCTTATTGTAAACAAAAACAGGAGTGAGTGCGCAAAATGGGCGAAAATGCTCTCGGCGTCCGGCAAAAACGTCGTCGGGCAGGAATACGGCTTATCCGGCATGACTGCCGTGCTTTGCCGCCGGCCGGTACATATTGTGGTATGCTCGTCGCTGATAATAAGCAAAAATTCCCATACGGTCCTGCAATCGGCAATGCGGTTTTTCCCGCGGGTAAAATTCGTAATCGTCGGCGGTTTTTTTGACACAAAGGATATCCCGCGTTTGGGCAACTTTGTCCTCAAGCCAAGCTTCGACTGCGAGCTGGACGGCCTTTTCCCCTTTCCAACGGACGCCGAAGAAAACTTTGCGCAAAACGGGCTGAAGCTTTTGCTGGGCGAGAACTTCCTTACATCGGATGAGGCGGATTCCCTACTGGGGCAGCTCGCGCCGAATATGGCACCGGATTTTGCTGTCATCAGCGTCCTTTGCGACACGCCCGCCGCGCCGTTATTCCCGATAATCGAGGGTTTTGCAAAAACGCTGCCTCTTGCTTTGACAGCACAAGTAAGCCTTGATGAAAGCTGCATTGTGTCGGGCAGCTCACCGGATGCGCAAAAAACCATTGAAATAGCCGATGGGCTGCGCCGCGCCTTGATCGAAAGCTCAAACATAAGCTTTAATATAGGCATAAGCCGCCGCCGCGGCACTGCCGGGGAGTTGTTTGCCTGCCGCAGGGAAGCCTTGCAGGCCGCCTCGGCTTATGAGCTTTACGGCAGGGAAAGCGTCATCCATATTGATTACCTCGGCGATAAAGATATTTGGTACCTGTATCCGCGGCATAAAGAAGAGCGGATGATCGATTTGGCTATCGCGGGAAGCCCGCAAAAAGCGCTCGCGCTGCTTGACGAAATAATCGGCTTTTTGAAAGCGCAGGATTTGCGGAAGCAGTACACACGAAAAGTCGCCGTGAGGATTTGGGCGGAGCTGAATCTGGCGGTGGCATCCCGCGCCCCCGCGCTTGAAACGGCACAGACAGACAGTATGTCTTTCGGCAAGCTGTTTTCGGGCAAAAGCGACGAAGATGTCTACAGCTTCCTGAAAAAGAGTATCGAAAGCTTCGCCGCCGAGATGAAAGCACTGAACGACGTACGCCGCGACGCACTCTTTATGCGGCTTGAAAGCTTAAAAAACGAGGGGCCGGAAATAGATATTTCAACTCTTGCGGCACGGTACCATACAACAGTATGTTTCCTTAACGACGCCATTGTAAAAAACTCAGACAAAAACATCTTCAACTATTTTGCGGGGGATTAGATCCCCTTGACTGTCTTTATGTTGACTGTTCTTCCCTTTTGTGATATTGTGTAGTTAATAAATAGTGGGCGGTTAGGCTATAGCAATGGAGCAATCAATATTAAGGGCGCAGGCTCCCAGAACCAAGCTGATGAAGCTCCTGGATGAGCTGGACAGGCAGGTTATATACATACACGCGCCGGCAGGCTTCGGCAAGACAGTGTCTTCCCATTTATGGATGGCGCACAGGGAAAAGTCGGCGGGCATCAAGCGGTCGTGGATTAGCCTTGACGAGCATGATAATAAAACGGCTGAGTTTTGCAGGCGGTTTGTTTTTGCGCTTTCTGCCCTCCAGCCGGAAAACACCGCCCTGCGTGACCTTACCGCGCACCCGGGCCTAAACACCGCACCCGTAGGGTTTACTTTGCACGCGCTCGGCTCCTTTTTGGACAAAAAAGAAAACTGCGCTTTGGTTTTTGACGATTTGCACGTCATTGTAAATGATGAGATATTAAAGCTGCTGCCGGTTTTACTAAAAAGGCTGCCCGACAGCTGCTCGGTACTGATCTTAAGCCGCGCCGCGCCGCCGGACACGTTTTCCGAGATGATGGTAAAAGGCGAGCTCGCCGTTGTGGACGCGGAGTATCTGCAGTTTTCCGACAGTGAAATAAAAATATTTTTCGGCGAAAACGGGCGCTTTATCACCAACAGGCAGGCGGAGGAGATTTCCGCATCCACCGGGGGCTGGGCGCTTGGTATCCGCGCGCTGCTGCTGGCGGATGAAAAATCATACAATATTAACCTCAGCGGGCAGTATCTGGAAAATTTCCTTAAAACCCATGTATGGGAGCGGTGGGGCAGCCGTATCAAAAGCTTTATGACGCTGGTATCCGTGGCGAAGGAATTGACCCCGGAGCTGTGCGAATTTTTATCGGCGGACAAAAAGACGCTAAACAAGGCAGCCTGCGCGGAGATTTTGCATGAGCTTGCGCGGGAAAATGCCTTTTTGCGCGAAACCGGTAAAGACACCTACCGCTTCCACGATTTGTTCCGCGACTTTTTATTGGGTATGCTGGAACATGAAGGCGGCAAGCAGGCCGCCGATACGCAATGGAACAGGGCGGGGGAGTATTATTTCGGCAAAAACGATTGCTCCCGCGCGGTGGAATGTTACCTCAAAAGCGGAAACGACGACGGCGTGGCGGAATCGCTTTATCGAATGTACGATTACAACTCCCATTACGCCTCGATTGAGGATACGCTCTACACCGTCCGTGCGGCGGTCAGCGGCCCGCTCGTGGAAAAGAACCCCTTCCTGCTGGAGGTCCAGGCATGGGCCGCTTTTGTGGAAGGTCGCGCCGACGATATGGAGGAGGTCCTGGACAGGTACTATAAAATGTTCCCGAAAATTGTTTTACAAAGCCCCCGCTCCGCCATCACCCTTATGCTCTTGCGCTGTATGGACTACAGGAATGATTTGATTGACTTATTCAAAACCCTGCGGATGATCCCCTTTAAAAGGGGCGTTAAGGCCTACACGCCGAGCATCACGCACAGTATGCCTTTTTTTCATCGGTCCAGCAGGGATTTTTCCGGCCTGGCTTTTGACGCAAGTAAATATATCCTTATGGCCGAGAAAACAGTAGGCGTGGTTATCGGCGCGGAATTTGCCGTTATAAAAGAATGCCTTCACGCGGGGTTCGATTACGAAAAAGGGGACCAAAGCGAAGCTGTCGGCCACGCCTTATCCGCCTGCGCGAATATCCCCGAAAGCTGCTCGGCGGAGGTTTGGTTTTGCGCCATGATGATTTTGGCAGCCTCTTTGCTTGCAAGCGGGCAGAACGCAGAAGCGGAAAAGGTCTTAGACAGCATCGCGGATAAGATTGATAGGGATAAAGCCTTCTACCTCAAGCCCAACCTGCGGGCTTACCTATTCAGGCTCAAGCTTGCCGACGGCGACAAAGAGGCCGCAAAAGAATGGCTCAAGGACAATGACGGCGATATTAACGAGGCGCTGACATTTTTCAAATCCTACCAGCTCTTCACAACCGCAAGGGCGCATATTGTCACCGAAAATTACAACCGCGCGATACTCATCCTCCGTAAGCTGCTTTCGCTGAACGAACGCTACAGGCGGACCCTTGATATTATAGAAACCCGCATCCTGCTTGCCATTGCCTATTGGAAAAAAGGCAGGGGCGGGCATCCCATTGCCCTTGAGCTTTTGGAAGAGGCGGCGGCGATGGCGTTTACATACGGCTATACCCAAATGTTCGCCGACGACGGGCCGGAGCTTGTCAGTATGCTTCACAGGCTGCAAAAACGCGCTGTCCAGGCCGACTGCCGCGGCGCCGTCCCGGGTGCGTTTTTGAAAACACTGTATGTCGCCGCGGTTGCGGGCGCAAAGCGCTCGAAAGGGCTGACAGGCGGAAGGGCGCCGGTTAACCTTACCTTCACAGAAAAGCAGAAGGCGGTTATGGCACTGATGTACGAAGGCTACAGCAGAAACGAGATTGCAAAAAAATTGGGGCTTAAGCCGAGCGGCGTTAAGTCCCATGCGGAGCTTATTTACAGAAAGCTTGACGTTGTAAGCAGCGTTGATGCCGCCCTGAAAATCAAGGAGCTGGGCTTGCTGCCCGTAAAACCGGAGTAAAACCGGAGTAATAAGATTACTTCTTACACTCAAGTGTCAGCTTACATTCACCGCCGTTTTGTTCAAACCGCAGCTCAGAGCTTAAGGCGCGGATGATGTCAACGGCAGGGCCGCTGCCCTCCCCTACAATATCGCTTTCACCGCTGTAAGTGAGGCCCAAGCGCAGGGCGCCGCCTTTTTCGGAATATTCCAGCAGATAAACAGCATGATAATCGCCCCCGCTATCCCGGGCTGCTTCGCCGTAAAGGCCAAGCAGCTCTTCGGTTAAAAGAAGTATATTCCCGATTGCTTTTCGGGGAATGATGTTCTTTTCGCAGAACCGCTCAATTTCGCTGTTTAGCGCGTACAGGTCAAAGTCCGGCGTGGCAATTTCCCGGGAAATGCTTCGCACACGGTTGATAAACGCCTTTGTTTTCGGCCTTTGTGGCCTCTCGAAGATATCCTCCGGGGACCCTTCCTCGTATATGCCGCCCTCGTCCATGTAAAACACCCGGTTGGACACATTGCGGGCAAAGTCCATCTCATGCGTTACTACCAGCATGGTCATACCGCTTTTCGCAAGGGAGCGGATAACGGCAAGCACCTCGCTGACCATTGTGGGGTCAAGGGCCGAGGTGGGCTCGTCAAACAGGATAATCTCAGGCTCCATAGCAAGGCAGCGGGCAATGGCGACACGCTGTTTCTGCCCGCCGGAAAGCTCGTCGGGATAATTATTTTTCTTTTCCAGCAAGCCGACCATGCGAAGATACTGCGCCGCCTTTTCCTCCGCCGCCTTTTGGTCTATGCCCAGCAGTTTAACCGGGCCGATTGTCAGGTTCCGCATAACTGTCAAATGTGCGTACAGGTTAAACGATTGGAAGACCATCCCGATTTTTCGGCGCAGTAAGGGGGCGTTCACTTTCTTGGCTGTGATGTCGTTCCCGCCTATGAAGATACTGCCCGAATCGGGGCGCTCAAGCAGGTTGAGGCAGCGCAGAAATGTGCTTTTGCCGCATCCCGACGGGCCGATTATGGAGATTACGTCGCCCCTGTTTATCTCGGCGCTGACGCCATCGAAGACGGTAAGGTCCCCGAAGCTCTTTTTAAGGTTTTTCACCGAAATCATACTTTGGCCCTCCCGAATTTAGAAGTTATGAACACAGCTTCTTAGGGTCGGTCCGCTTTTCAATGTACGTCAGCGAAAGTGAGAGCAGCCACGAGATCGCAAAGTATAGCACAGCCACCATAATCAGCGGGAAAAATGCCTCCATTGTGCGGCTTCGGATGATGTCACCTGCTTTTGTAAGGTCTTGCACCGCGATATACCCCACCACCGACGTCATCTTTACCAGCGATATAAACTCGCCCTTATACACCGGCAGGACCAGCGCGGCCGCCTGCGGCATGATGATATAGATAAACGTCTGAAACGGGCTGAAGCCCCCGGCAATCCCTGCCTCACGCTGGGTTTTGTCCACGCTTTCGATGCCTGCGCGGAACATCTCCGCCACATAGGCCGCAAAATTCATTCCGAAAGCAATCGCCGCCACCAGAAACGTGTCGATATCAACCGACGCGAAGGCTATATAGTAAAGCACCATCAGCACCACCAGCACAGGTATGCCGCGCAATATAGATATGTATACCTTCGCGATGCCCCTAACGGCGGTATTCCCCGCCATCCGCATGGCGCAAATCAGCCCGCCCAGCAAAGTACCGAAGACAAGCGCCAGAAGCGACAGGGCGACAGTTGCCAAAAGCCCGTTAAGCACCAGCATATAGCGCCGCTCTAATACCAGGTTCCTGTAAAAGCTTTCCTTGGCCCTTTCTAAAAAAGTTTTTTCGTCCGAAGGGCCGATTGCCGCGGCGGGTACGGTTTCTTCGCCGTTATATTGGGAAGCGGCGGAAAAGTCCATTTTGTCGCGCTTTATCAGCACGGCGGAATATTCCATATAGACAGGGTCTGAGAAATTGACCATCTGTTGGCGTTCCTCGGTTATCGCAAGGCCGCCGCCTATCATTTGTACCCTGCCCGCCGCAAGTGACGCGATAATCCCCGAAAAATCCGTATCGCGCACGACAAGCTCCATGCCCATAAAAGCCGCGAACCTCCGCGCCAGCTCTACTTCTATCCCGATATAGCTGCCGTCACTTATAGAGGCGTAAGGCACCCCGGCGATAGTGGTAAGCCCGTACAACAGCCTGCCGTTTTGATTGACTGATGCTATTTCCGGCATTTCATAATTACCGTCGGTAAAATAGCGGGCTACCATATCATCCAGGGTGCCGTCGGCTTTGATTTGGCCTAAAAAATCATTAAAGCTGTCCAGCATCGCATCCCCTTTTTGGAACGCCACACCGACAGGCCTGGGGTTTATCTTTTCGGCTAAAAATACAAGGGAAGAATCTCTTCTTTGAATTTCACGCAGGGCGGTGTACGCCCCCATAACAGCGTCAACCCTGTCTGCTTTCAGGGCGGCAACGAAATCTGCGCTTGTCCCAAACCGATGGATGTCGGCATTGGGATAATGCTCAGTCGAATAGATATCTTGAACCGACGCTGTTGCCACGCCGATGCGTTTGTCCGCTAAATCGTCCGCTGTCCCCATAAGGCCGCTGTTTGCCGACACAAAAGGGATTATCCCGCAAAAAATAATCCCCGCCAATATAAAAGCCGCGGCCTTTTTTATTTTCATTGCCAGAACCCCTTAAATATATTAAACGGCAGCTGCTTAAGCCCGCCCGGTTATTTTCAGCGCCAGCATGGTAATGTCGTCAGCCTGTTCCGCGCCGTTTGCAAAAACGTCAATTTCATGCTTGACACGCGCAAGAAGCTCTTTCAGCCCGCATTCCCTGTTTTTGTTCAGCGCATCCAGCAGCCGCTGTTTTGAATATAATTGATACTTCGGGTCCATCGCTTCTGTCACGCCGTCGGTATAAAGGTAAAGCGTATCGCCGGGGGACAGCGTAACTTCTTCCTCCCGATACTTCACGTTTTCAAATCCCGCAAGCACGAACGAAGGCTTGCCGTCCAAAGAAACAAATTCCCCGCCTGCTTTTTTCAGCAGTGCAGGGTCATGCCCTGCGTTGACATAAGTAAAACTGCCGCTTTGCAGGTCGATATACCCCATAAAGGCGGTGACGAACATATTGGCGTTGTTGTTTTCGCAGAGCATATCGTTTACGGTTTCAAAGACCTCCTTCGGGCTTTTGCCCGACTGCGCGTTATTTTTTATCAGCGTTTTCGCGATGACCATAAACAGCGCGGCGGGGACGCCTTTGCCCGAAACATCGGCAATGACCACAGCCAGCTTGAATTCGTCGATTAGGAAAAAATCGTAAAAATCGCCGCCGACCTCTTTTGCGGGGAGCATGGAGGCGAAAATGTCAACCTCCTTCCTGTCCGGAAAAGGCGGGAAAATGCTCGGCAGCATATTTGCCTGTATCTGTGTTGCGACGTTTAGCTCGGCGCCGATGCGCTCCTTATCCGCGGTTATGGTTTTTATGTTGTCAATCATGGTGTTAAAGGCGTCTGAAAGGGTTTGCAGCTCATCGCCTGTTTTTACATCCAAGCGGTAATCCAAATCTCCCGCGCCGATAATGCCCGCGCCTTCACTAAGCGCAATCACCGGCCTTGCAAGCCCCGCGGACAGCCGTCGCGCCAGCACGGCGTTCCCTGCAAGCGCCAAAAGAAGCGCCGCCGCGAACATAGCCAGCGCAACGAAAATCATACGGTCAATACCGTTTACCGCACTACCGGTCATGGCGATAATCCGCCCCTCGCTCTCAATTGCCGGGGCAATGATTTCCTCCACGCCCATTATGACGACCAAACTCCAGGGCAGGGCCGTGAGCGGGGAATAGGCTACAAAGCATTCCCCGCCGTCCACCATGGCGCGCTCAATCCCCGCGGCGCCGCTTATCATCTGCGCGACAGCTTCAGCCGGGAAAATATCGGATAGGTTTCGGCTTACGATACTGCCGTTTTCGTCTATCCTAACAGTATCGGAAATAATCATTTCGCCGTGTTCGTTTGCAATAAAAGCATAGCCGGTTTCTCCTAAGCTTGCTTCAACAACAACTTTGGCAAGTATTTCCAGCTGCATCCCCGCGCCCGCAACCCCGTACAGTTTTCCGTCCTGACCGAAAAAAGGTATAGCGCAGGTGATGCCCAGCCCCCGCCCAAAGCTGTCTACAAATACATCGGACCAAATCATTTCCCCCGCGGCTTTGGCATTTTTATACCAGCTGCGCGAGCGCGGGTCATAGATTACATCATCCATATCGGAATCCACATCCGCCGCGATGCATATGCCGCTTTCGGTGCCTATGTACAGCGAGCGCACATAATCCAGGGTCTGCTCCCCCGAAACAAGCAGCTCCGAAATATTGCCGAGAAGGCTGATTTCCTCCATCGCCCCCGCATAATCGGAAATCTCCGCCAGCCGCAGCTGCGCAACCGAACGCCCGGCGTTTTTTACATCCGGGAAAGAGACGGCCCGCGGCAGATATGCGTCGGGGTGATTGACGATATGCTGTGCGCTGTTGGCGGTAATCGTAACAAGGTTGACCGCCGCCGAAAGCTTCTCATCAATGAGCGAGGCCTTGATCCCCGCTAATTGAAGGAGGGATTTTTCCATCTGTATTTCCAGGGCGGTTTTACTGTCTGCCGCCGCCGACCTGCCCAATTCACGGCTTGCCCCGATGATGCTCCCGCGCAGGATTGACATGCAAATTACCGCCGCAAGGCAGACCGTAACCGCCGCGGCAAACGAACCGATGAGCATTTGTCTGCGGATTTTTCCGTATATGGAACCCTTCATATCGTATCCGTATCCTTTTGCATAAGAAGAATGTTCATCCCTTTTTCATAGCGGTACTCCAGATTATCCATAAGTTTCTTTGCCATAAAAATACCAAGCCCGCCTATCTCCCGCTCGTCGGCGGGCAGGGACACGTCGGGTTCCCTCCTTGCCAGGGGGTCAAACGGTATCCCGCTGTCCCTCAGCTCAACGGTAAACTTGCCCGGGCAAAGGATCAGACGGATTGTTACACTGCCCTCTTCCCCGGGATATGCGTACCCGGTTACATTTACGAACATCTCCTCAACGGCGACTGTGATATTGCCTTGGAGCGCGGTGCTGATTTTTGCCCTCTTCATGGCGGCGCCGACAAACTCCAGCACCTCGCCCAAGCGGTCGGTCCGGGCGGGCAGTGTGATTTCCTGCATGGGGGTGTATTTTGGTTTGAACAGTAGCTCATCCAATGCGACCATGCCTAAAACATTGATAACATTCTCGGATGGGTTTTCGATATGCAGGCTTCCGCCAAGGGTCTTGGTTTTTTTGAACATACCGAGAACTGTCCTAATACCGGCGGAGCTGAAAAAAGTAACTCGGCCCATGTCGATAGCAATATTAACGCATCCCGATTGGATGCGGTTTTCGAGCTGCTGCTCCATATAGCCCGCGTTGACCAGGGTTACCTGCCCCATGGCTGTAAAATGGCAGCTTTCCATATCGCGCCTGTCTTCAATAAACGAAAACGTCAACCCTTTCCCCCCTACCTGCCCAAGTTTATATTTCTACAACTTCTTAAAACTCAATAATGGCAACCATTTCCACCTTGTCGTTCCTTACGCCGATAATGACATCTCCCGCGAGATTGGCGATGATTGATTTTTCCAGGCCGTCCCACTGCTCTTCCTTTATTTCTTTAGACAGGCCGCTTTGGTAAGACGACAGTGAAAAATAGCAGGTCATCCCCAGCGTATTGTAATTCGGGACATAAACGCGCTCATGCTCGCCGCTGTCTGTAAGCAGGCTGCTGAAAACGCTGCTGATTTTCCCGAAAATCCCTTTTGCCGATTTATTTTCGCCGCTGCTGGAAAGGGAAAGCATTTTTTCTTTTTGTTTTGTGCCGACAAAGGCTTCTGCGCGCAGGTTCAGCGTAAAGCTTTGCTTTTTGCCCTCTACATAAAACTCATATTCCAAATCGTCAAACAGGCGCACGGTAAGCCCCAGCATTTCCTCCGCAAGCAGGCGGAGCTTCCTTGTGTCCGCGGGCGCCAGCTTACAAAAAACGCCAATCCCCTCAACTTCTGAAAGGATAGCCTCAATGCCGTGCCTGCCTGTATAAATATCGGATTTCATCTTCCTGCCCTCCTGCCTTAGGTGATGAATGTATTGTAGCAAAAACCATACAGCTTTTGCAATACCTATGGGGGTATATTACGCTAAAAAATCAAGCAGCCCCTGTTCACATAGGCGGCTGATCCGCCCTGCGTCATCCATCAGCGCGAATTCGTCTGTTTTCGTCCACGCCTCAAGCTTTTCCGCCGCGAGGACAGCCAGCCTTTCGACAACACTTACGGCAGAGGGGGCAAGGCCCTTTGTATAGATTTTCATAATCCCCCGCTCGCCGCCGCAGTTTTCCGACAGCTCGAAGAATTTCAAAAACCACTCCGCCCTGTATTCCCGGAACGCCGCATACAGCCCCGCGAAATCCGCAATTAGCTCATCATGCAAATGATTGCGGGACGAGCCGAAAAACCGCTTTGTGAAGTAATGGGCGCATTCGTGGTATTTTCTGATAATAAGCGACTTTTCCCGCCACTCGGCATCGGAAAGCCCCATCTGATCTGCGTCCAGCCCCCTGTACGGTTTTTTTGACAGGATAATGAAGCGGTTGGTTTTGCCATAGGCGAAGGATGCGCCCATCCTCCCGATGTCAGCGTCCGTTTTGCCCTTGCGGATAAGGTAAAATACCATGCGCTCAAAATCCGCGGTGCTGTCTGTCGTAATAATCGGGATAGCCCCGCCTATTGACGGGAACAGCTCGACCGTCAGCGACCGGGGGGATTCAAATTCCACCTTTAATCCCGGCGGCGCCAGATGCATATTGATTGCCGCCGCCGCGCCTAAAAGGCGCGCGCTTTCAAAGACAGGCGCCCATTTCTCCAAAAATTCATCTTCGTCCGGGCTGCTTTCGCGCGGGGAAAAAGCACACGCGGTATACTCCAACAATGAATCCATATCGCGTTCCTGCGCACCCAGCGCACGCAGGGCGCTTATTTGTTCGTCTATTGTCATAGTTCTCGTTAATACACCTCATCAATCAGCCCGTCATCATAAAGCTGCTGGACCGCGGCGCGGACGATAATCGGGTTGATTTTATGTTCTTTCAGCAAAATTGCCGATATCTCCTCGTATGTATGCGTCCCTTCCGCGATCAGCTCCCCGAGCGGGCCGCACTTGCTTTTTCCCTTAAAGTGATGAAGCTGGTGGGCGGTCGCAAGGTCAAAGCCCAAATCGGTGGGGCGGAAAATCATATCGTCGCGGAATCTGAGCGGCTTGTCCTTGGGCGGCGATAAATACATACAGCGTTCGGCAAGCTCTGTAACCGCCGCGGCAAAGTCGTTTTCATCGGTATAGGAGGTTTCGCCGAATACCCGAAAACCATGCGGCCACTCGGCGCTGGTGTAGCAGGGGCTGAAAAGCATGATGGTGCGGTTGGCAAGGTTTATGTTAAAGCCGCTCACACAGGCTATTGTACCCTGCGGGACAATCGACAGAAGGGAAATCCTGTCGCCGGAGTCAAAATCCTCCACCGACCTGAGCCCCG
>WRLS01000025.1 GCA_009776345.1 Oscillospiraceae bacterium
GCTGGGGATTGTGTTCGCGGTTTGCGGAAAAGCCCCGCGGGAAAGCACGGGATACGCGCTTTTGACAAGGGAAATACCGCCGCTTACACGCGCCCGGCGCGACAGCTTTCTTATATCCGCGGACGCGAAATTTGCCGAAAATTCGGATTTGTTGAGTGAACCCGGGCTTGGGCGGCTGAACATAGGCGGGCTGAAAAAACTGACAGAGCGGCTTGCGCTGGAGGAAATCGCGGCGGGTAAAACATTAAGCATTGATGAAGCCAAAAAGATCATCCGGCGGCAAAACACGCGGCAGATATACGGCACATCAATGATGGCGGCGGCAGGTGGGACCGAAAACCTGACGCTCCCGCCGGAGCAAATGGATCAGCTTAAAAAGCTTTGCGGGTTTGTAAAGCGGCGCGAACAAGTTTACGTAAATTGGGGCTTCGGCGAAAAAATCCCATGGGGGCGCGGGATATCGGTGCTGTTTTACGGCGCGCCGGGTACAGGCAAGACAATGGCGGCGGCGGCTCTGTCCGCGCAAACGGGACTTCCGCTGATGCGTGTGGACATCTCACAGCTTTCCAGCAAGTATATAGGCGAAACGCAAAAAAACATCGCGCGGATATTCGACGAAGCCGCGCAAAACGACTGCATCCTGTTTTTTGACGAAGCGGACGCGATTTTCGCAAAACGCGGCGAAGCCGCCGACGCGCAGGACAAACACGCGAACGCCGAAACCGCGTATCTTCTCCAGCGGATGGAACAGTACGGCGGCGTGTGCCTTTTGGCGACGAACCTGCTGCAAAATTTCGACGAGGCATTCCGACGGCGGATCGGCTACATGATCCATTTCCCCATGCCGGACGCGGCAATGCGCGAGCGCATATGGCGCGGGCTTTTCCCGGAAAAAGCGCCGGTAGGGGATCTTGACTTCGCCGCGCTGGGGCAGTATTTGGAGCTTTCCGGCGCGTCTATCAAAAATTCGGTGGTACACGCCGCTTACCTGGCGGCGGTTCATGATACAAAAATAACCATGGGGCACATCCTTGCCGGGGCGAAAAACGAGTACGCAAAGCTCGGGAAAAGCTTAAGCCCCCAGGCAGTACAGCTATTTCAAGCATAAGAATTTATAGAAAGTGGGCATTAACATGAAGGGGATATTACGCAGAACTTTAGCGATATTTTTGGTGCTGGCGCTGGCTGTCGGCTTTGCGCCGTGGGATGCCATGCCGCCGGTAATGCGCGTGAACGCGTATACGGGTACCGGCACAGAAGCCAGCCCATTTACGATTGGCCCGGGTGGCAACTACGTAACATGGGGTAATTTTGTAAGCGCGATTTCGGCAAACAACAGCAATAACACCCTAAATCTGCCGACTGTGCATTTCAGGCTAATTGGCGATGTGAGAAATGAAGGCAGTTTTATGTGGGAAGAATTCAAGGCCAATCTGGACGGTAACGGGTTTACAGTAGAAGTTACCAAAACAACATACCGCGCAGATAATATACACCCCGATTCTGAGGGCAACTCTTGGGGCGGGCTGTTTTTCAAATCAAGCGGAAATATTAGAAATATAAATGTGCATCTTAATAATTTAACTATAATCAACAACAAAAAAGGCAACGGTTTCCAGTTCTATGTAGGCGGCATTGTGGGGCATCAGAACGGTGGCAGTATAACAAACAGCGCAGTAAGCGGGAGCCTTATAGCCGTAATCGACAACAATGGATTTACTTTCAGCAATGGCGGCGATGCCGATGCGGAAAGCTTTGTCGGCGGCGTGGTTGGCTGGCTGGGCGGCGGTGGGAGAATTACAAGCTGCCGCGTAAACGGCCTTACTTTGCATAATAATACAGGCACCTCTACTTCAAATACTGCTTCGGGCAGAACTACTTATTATTATTACCGGCTGTACTCCGGCGGTATAGCCGGTAAGATTATGGGCGGCGGCCATATAAATGCCTGCCTGATTGAAGGGAACAGTAATATAGAAGTTGGGCATTCCCGCATGATACGCGTAAGAAGGTCATACGCCGGCGGAATTTTCGGGCAGGAATGGGAAAACAATGCTAACCATACCGTGCGCGACAACGTGATAAGGAACACCGGCATACGGGTTATGGCTGCTCATGTAAGCAATGAGATAAATGGCGGGGCGGGCTACGCCGGGTACATTGGCGGGTTTTCTTCTTCGCAATTCAATAATAATGTTGAATGTAACCAAATTGGTGCAAACGTGACCACAACATCCAGAAACGGCATTTCTAATGTTACACATTTTTGGGCGCAGGGTGACAGATTTAATTTAGATAACCCCACATCCCATGCGGCGAATAATTTAGGCGCGGGGACAAACACGAATGGTCAGCGTATAGCGTGGCGTAATGACACGACTAGACCGTGGGGGCTTACGAACAGTAATAAAGACAAATTTTTGGATACTTTTATAAACGCAAACGGCGGGACAATAAGCGTCGGCAGCACCAGCCTTGTCCCCATATGGATGGTAACAGAGGCGCCGACGTTGGCGGCGAATCCCACTATAAGCGGTCGAACCGTCAGCCTTACACTGAACGCGCCGTATATGCCGCAGACCGATAAGAGGACAACTAACCCGAGGCTCCATGCAGGAAGCGGCATCCAATATGAGATAAAAGTAACAGGTCTCGAGCGCCTTGCCGCGCCTGAAAACCCGAGGATAATAGATGGCAAGCTGGTTTTGGATGCCCCTTCCGATGTGACGGTTAGATACAGTACAGACGATGGCGGCACGTATGCTGAATATCCTACCGGCGGCATCCTAATTACTGCTGATAATGAAAATGCGGCTTTTCTTGTAAAGGCGAGCCGCACGAACGCAACGGACAGCAACCCGCGGACAGTAACAATAACGCGTGGGGACGGTATAGCTTTAACAATTGATACGGCTACTAAAGATGATGGCGCCCCTGCAGAAGCGCGTGTACTTGCAACGCCTGCCGCGAAGTGGGATAACGATACCGCGCCTGCCGCGATTGTATTGGAACACGCGGAAGATACCAATGTAACAATCCAATGGAAAAAAGAAAATGACGGCACTTATGCTGATTATACTGGCGCAATACCTATACCCTTAACTGCGGCGGGTACGCACGTTTATTCTGCGAAAGCTGTTCATGATAATGACGAAGCGACCGAAAGCAGTGAGATAACCGTTACGGTTGAAGTGATATGCGGCTTGGATCACTGTGACGATGATGATTGCGGTGATGGCGTTGATCCCTGTGGCAATCATCATTGTGATGAGCCAGCGGATGATTGCGAGCTTAAGGTTGTTGTACCTGATGATTTTCCTGTAACAGGCGAAAATAATGGAACACCTGCTGTTCCGGCAAAGCTCGCCACCCCGGTAGTAGAATTCACACAGGCGGCTGCGGGTGCCGGTCACGATGGAATTGTTGAATTGAGCTATCCGACAACGAGTACGTTGCCTGACGGCGTGAATGTAACATTTCTTGGCGGGACGACATCACCGCCGACTGCCGCCGGTTCAAGTGTGAATATAGAAAACTTACAGGTCGGAGAAAATGTTTTTTTTGCACAGTCTACGACTACACATTCTGACTACAACGACAGTGGAATATTAAAATTCGCCCTGACGAAAACAACAGGCACCGGCGCGTATATAGCAGTAAACGGCGGCGGCACAGATTTAGAAAGATACGTCCCCAATACGGTTGTGATGAACAATAGCAATCGGTTTTCTACACATAACCCGACCGGCAGCGAGTTGAGGCTTTCGCATACATTTGATTTTGATGTTGCCGGTATTGAAATACGCACTTGGTACAACACGGCCCACGCATTATCCGCCACATACCACCATTCCGCCGCAAATATAACGCCCGCGCCTACGATAACATCGCCGTCAGTGGGTGACCTGTCGCAAGGCGGCATTACAATCACCGCGGCTAATGCCACTGATACAATATACTGGAGAATGGGTTTCAGCGGCGACCCGCAGCCGCCCGTTACGACCGGCGGCGGTGTGTTCGGCAGTCACACTATTTCGTGGAATGATATTGGGAATGAATTTAAAGAAGCGTCGATGTGGGTTACCGCGGTAGCGCATAGGGCGGGGACAGGTATGCAAAACAGCGCTGTTACCACGCAAATATACGGCGCGGAAAATAAGCCTGTTGATACGGGACCGAGATTCACGATAAATAACCCCGCAGATAATTCTGAGATTTCTTCAAACATATTTTATAACGTTAACCGGGGGGCAAAGGATGATGACGACGAAGACATATTGGGCGATGAGGTAATTTTTACACTGCCCGGTACTTTGTCTGCTACCGGCGCAGGCACAATATATTACACAATCGGCGAGAATGCGATGCCTACCAGGACCGGTTCGGGAATGTCGGGTACGCCGATTAACGCCGGCGGGACCCTCGAGCTGTTAGAATCCCACATGACGCCGGGCAAAAACGAAATAAGGATAAACGCGGTTTATGTGCGCGACCATTACCCCGACACCGCTATCAGCACACAAATAATAAACGTCAAGGATAAGCACCAAGCCCCGCGTTTCTCCATCGCAAACAATTCCGGCGTGCCCCGCGGCAAAGGGCTTGTTATCCACATGGACCCGCGCGACATCCCGCAGGAGATCCGCCCGCAGTTCTATATGCTGCCGGGGGATAACAGGACCTACACCTGGCGGGAAGTGACCCAAACGCCGGGGGATTATTACGGTGTGCTGGAAGTATGGGATAACCCCGGCTTCAATTATGACAGCTATGCATTGGCGCTCCCGACCGTGATGTATAAAATCACCGGCAACGAAGACGAAGCGACATATATCCCGGGAGTCCCGGAAATACGCCTTCATTCAACCGAAGACAATGATGATGGGGAAAGGGTTGTAACAACAGTAACCGAACCCCACCGCAGAAGTGAAATCACGCTTAGCGGGACGGCGGGGGCTCGGATTACTGTCAGCGCGCAGCTTTTGGCGAAAAACACCGACGCATTCATTCACAGCGATAACGCCGGTCCCGTCACTTATATTGTTTACGAAGCCGCCGCGGCGCCCACCGCCATGCCGGATACAAACGCGCAAAGCCAATCCGTGGTAGAGCTTGGCTCCATTGTACAGCTTTTCAGCGAAACCCCGGGCGCGCAGATTTATTGGTCTACAGACGGATTCCCGCAGTTCGAAAGGGATTCTACTGGGTTTTTCAGGCCGGTCAATGATGGCGGTCCCGATTCTATCCGCACTAATGTTTATTCTGCGATCGATGCCATCCGCGTATCGGGGACAGCCGGAGGGTTCTTCACGGTTTATGCGGTTGCGGTAAGAAACGACATGAGCGAAAGCGGGTTCGTAAGCTTCACCTACCGCATCGCCGAGCTGCCCGTGGCGGCTGCCCCCACCGCAACCCCGAGGACTGAGGACGGCAGCCCGCGGACAATGCAAAGCGGCGATGTCATAACGCTTCATTCCAATACAAGCGGGGCAAAGATTTATTATTCGCTTACAGGGACGCCGTCTGTAGCAGGCGGTGTCCCGGGGGCGGGGACGCTGTTGTTCGACCAAAGCATTACCGTAAGCGGCAACGCGGGCGAATTCTTTAGGATACGCGCTGTGGCGGCAGGCGAAGGCCTGACGAACAGTGAGGTTGTAACCTTCATCTACCAGCTTCCCGCGCCGGTCCAGGCGGTGTTTGCGACACCGGGGGCAGGCACGGTCATAAGCGGCACGGATGTGTCACTGGGTACGACTACGGCGGGCGCGGACATCTTCTTTGAAATCGCCGAGTGGGAAAGGGACCTCAAAGAACCTACCCCCAACGAAAGCCAGATGTACTCCAAACCTTTCACGATCGAGGAAGATACCTGGATACGCGCTGTTGCGGTCAAAGACGGGGTCAGCAGTATTGTCACAACCTATGAATACAAAGTAGCCGAGCAAGTGGCAACGCCTGTGCCGTCAATCCCCAGCGGGTCGGTTGTCGCCAGGGGGACAATGCTCACGCTGAAATCCGAAACCGAGGGCGCGAATATTACCTATACACTGGACGGCAGCGACCCCGCAAAACCCTCTGCCGCCGATAAAGAAGATAAGCGGATGTATGGATCCGAAATCGCGATAAGCGCGGATGAAGGCACGAGTGTGAGCATATCCGCCTTTGCGCAAAAAGCGGGCATGACCCCGAGCGAGGTTATCTCCGTCAGCTATACAGTCAGCAGGACAGATGAAGTGATAACCGCGAACCCGCCGTCTGATACGGTCGTGCGCCCGGGGGATCAGATCACGCTGTCTACAGCGATAACAGGCGCGGATATATACACCACCACCGACGGGAGCGAGCCTTCAAGGCAGTCAAGAAAAGGCAGTACGGTTCTTGTGGACGGCGCATACGGCGAGGTTTTCCTAATCCGCGCGGTAGCCGCTACAGAAACTACCGTGACAGCGCCGCAGGTGTTTACCTACAGGGTTATCGAACGCACGCCCGCACCAAGCGCCGGTATCCCAAGCGGGGCGATATTCCTGGACGGCGCGCGGGTTGTGCTGTCCGCGCCGGAGGGCATGATCTACTACACCACCGACGGCAGTGACCCCACCTCAAACAGCAGGATGTACAGCGAGCCTATCCCGCTGACAAGCTCCATGGTGCTGAAAGCTATCGCGGTCGCCGAGGGCAAGGCCGCCAGCACGATATCACAGTATATCTATACAATGGCGGGACAGGTGGAAGCGCCGTCCGCGAGCCTGCAAAGCGGGATGATAGATGTCGGCAGCAGGATTGCCTTGTCCACTTCGACAGAGGGCGCCACGATCTACTACACGACCAACGGCTCCGACCCGAATATAGATAACCTCAGGGACAGCTTTGTGTACGAAGGGCCCATCACAATCTCCAGGCCGGTGAGCATCAGGATGTTTGCTGTGAAGACGGGGATGAACCCCAGCGTTATAAATACCGTGACCTATACAGTCGCATTCCCGCCCGAACCGGAGGAAGAGGAAGAAGAATCGGCTTTCGCGGTATGGAATACCGATCGGCTGTTCCTGTTCGACCAATTCGCCGACAGCGGGGAAGGTCCATTGTTTGATTGGACCGTACTGCGGGACGGGCAGACGCTGGTTGTGATTTCCGCCGCCGAGGGTGCATTGCCCGAGGGCGCACAGCTCAATGCCATCCGCGAAAGGAGCCCTTCTGTTGAGGACGAGGAAGCGGTGGCGCGCTCCTCGGAGATGAACTCACAGATGCGCTTGGCGTCGCTTTACCACATAACTATTACGGACAGCAGCGGTAACTTAATACAGCCCCTGAGGCCAAGTTCCGTGGAAATAGGCGTGCCAATCCCGGAGGGCTACGATGACACGGTCCTGCTGATCTGCCGCATCAATCCGAACGGCACGGTCACGGCTTTCCCGACAAGGCGCTCCGCCGGCATGGCATACGCGGTGGTAGACCATTTCAGCAAATATGCTGTAGCGGTGCCGTATATGCCGCAGGACAGCGCTTTCGGGGTACAGACATGGCATATGATTTTGCTGGGGGCGGTGGCCGCGGTGCTTGCGGGTACGGCGCTGGTTGTAATCATAAAAAAGAAACGCGGCAGACACGCAAAAGCTTTGAATAACAGGTAAAGGTGGGCCAAAAATGCAAAACCGCAAGTATTTCCCATTCGAGAGGAACAACTACTATTTCGGCAAGCTGCTCACATCCAAGGACTTCGAGGCGGAGCAAAGATACCTAAATGACAAACGCCGCTTCGTCAATGCCCTAACGGGCGCGAACGGCATAGCCGCGGGGCTTGGTGTTGTAATGGCGGACGACACGTCTGTAATTATACAGGCGGGCTGTGCAATGGACGCGTCGGGCAGGGAAATCGTTGTGCCGGAGACAAAGGTGGTGAAGCTTTCTACCATCGAAGGCTATGATGAGCTGACAACAGCCTGCGCGTACTTGGGCATCAGCTACGAGGAGCAGCAGGCGGATGAGGTTTACGCCGCGATGAATAACAGCGGCGGGCTGTGCTACAACAAAATGCGCGAAACCTTTAAGCTTACTTTGCTTGACGAAAGCCTTGCGGCGAAAATAGAAAGACCGCTTGATGAGTTTGTGACGGCGCTGACTGTCTATTCGGACAATGAAGTGACAGTGACCCAGTACACACCTAAATTTGCCGCAAAGGGCAACGAAACCCGAATCCTGGTTGAAATACAAAAAACAGGGCAGGGGACAGGGGAATACTCATTCGGCTATACGTTAGAGGCGCCGGGCTTTGTGGCTGCGGATGGCGAGAGCAGCGTTGCTGTTTCGCTGAGCGGCTTGAAGCTCGCCCACGGGGAAAGCGCATCGGCGGGTTATACGCTTACGCCCAAAACACATATTTGGGGCGGCGGGGAAACAGCGGTTACCGTTTCGGGCTTTGTAATCCAGAAGAACGGCGAGGGCTTTTCGCTTTCCGAAAAACTGGAGTGCAGGCTGAAGCCGGTTGGGCAGGACATAGTGTCCCATTATCTAAGCTCGTACTATCAAAAATCGATGGACAAAGAGCTTACCGACAGCTATGATAACAAGCTTTGGATCGCCAAAATCAGCCTGTTTAGACAAAAAAATTCTGTGATTATCGACAGGGTATACCCCGCGCCCTTTGGCCAATACGTGTACAACGCCGGTCAGCTCATGTGTATGCGGGAGTTGGAGCGCTTCTATCCAACCGCGGGGATCGTGCGCGGTGCGGCATCGGCGGCGGCGGAGAGCGATTTCACGCTTGTAAACAGCAGGGGTATTCAGCCCGACTTTGCTAAAAGCACAGCCTGCGGGGTGTTTGACATCGGGCTGGGGCTTGGCTACAGCACGAGGGAGCCTGTTTTTTCCGAGGAGATCATGCACGGCCTGGGCAAAGGCCCCGTCTATGTGGAAGTGGGCGTTGAGTATATCACAACCGACGCAGCACGCGGGATAGACAACAGCGAGATCATCCTGGGCGATGTAAACCTGTTCGCATCGGAAGGCAGAACTTATGAAGACGAGCGCATTTATAATGTTTCCACAGCGGTAAAGATACTGCCGGAGCGGGGGACATTTGTTGTAGGGCTTCTGCCGAGGGAGGCGTCGGGGCTGATTAGCCTTCGGATCCGCTGGTTTGCCGTGCGCATGACAGAAGTAAGCAAGCAGATCAGCGCGGCGCACGACGGGGAAAAATACATACTGATAAACCCCGACACCATAGTGGTGCCGCCAAAGGGCACCGCGCATATCTCCCCTGTATTCATCAATATGCCTACAGAGGCGTGCAGCTTCAAGCTGGTAGACGCCGAGGGCGGCAGCATCGACAACAACGGCGTGTACACCGCCCCCGCGAAGGAAGGCGTGTATGAGATACGCGTAGAAGCCGTCAGCGACCCGTCCATCTATACCCACGCCTTTGCTATAGTGACACAAAAAAAGAAAGACACAAACAAGAGTTAATGGGCAAATGGGTGAGGTAAAAAAGTGATAAGCGCTTTGAATATGGAGCTGGAGGCTGTGCGCACCGTACTCAGCAACGATGTGAACGAAGTGGGCGTATACATCGATGCAAAACGGGATACGGGCAGCTATTACACAGTTGTCGCGCTGTCTTCAAGTAAAATTGCCAAGGAGATCGCCGGGCGTATGGCTATAACCGGCCTGTTCTCCCAAAACAGCGACTTCATCGGCTCTTTTACGCAAAGGGATGTTTTGCATCTGGTTTTTAACTATCATGAAGAAAGCCGCCTGGTGAACAGGGAATCCCTGTACGCGCCCAATTTCACCAAGAGGAAGGAAGCGGCGCTGAGTTTGCTGGCGGCGCTGGGCGAGACGGAAATGAGCGCGGATATAGGGATGCTCCTGCTGACTGACGAAAATGTGAACATTACCCCCGACGGAAAGATTTATCTGAACTATTTTTTGGACTTTGGGAAGTTTTCGCCTTCAGTGCAGCAGGACAGCTACTACCGTGAGGCGGCAGGGTTCACCTTCGGGATATTAACGAGGGAGTATGCGGAAAAATACGATGCACAGGTAGAGATGTACCCGCATGAGCTGCGGCTGATGTACAAAAAAATGCAAAATAAGGCGTTCCGTTCACTTAGCCAGATAATGGCGTTTGTGAGGACATTGCCGGAAAGCCCCTCCGAGCAGCGTTTTGGGCTGATGCGGCTGGTGGGCGCGGCGGATACGCTGAAAGGCTATTTGCTTAAAAATCCCGCGAACCTCTTTATCGCCGCCATGGTCATCGTTACGCTGGGATATCTGGGGTACCAGATTGCGGTGAGGGTGGCGGCGGGCAGGAATATGAGGGAAAACACGGTTTATGTGGGTATGCAGCAAATCGGGGAGGTTTACCTGGGAGAAGAAAATGTGTAAAAAATTTGGGTGGGGTGAGCCGTTAAGGCTATGAAAAAAGGCAATTTGTGGGTAGTGGCCCTCTCGCTTGCCATAGCGCTGACAGCCTCGGTTTTACAGGGGGTACTGGGCGGTGCGGACCGCTTGGACGGCTTGGCGGCGGTTGCCGCGGCTGACTCGGGGAAAACATGGGTGGCAAGGTACGAGGGCAGCAGGATCGCGTTTTATTTGCTGGGCGCAAACGGTGCCGGGCAGGACCGGTTTACCGTGCCACGGAACAGCGGGGCGGACACCGCGCAGATAGCGCACATGACTGTAGACGCGCAAGGTACGCTTTACTTCATCAAGGATTATACCGGTATGTATGACGGTAAATATTCCGGCCGGCAGGAGCTTGTGCTGTACACCCCGAAATTCCTGCCGTTTGGCAGGCTTAGGACAATACGCCCGGATACCGCCGGTGATCTCGGAAGCATACGGTATTTGCATATCCATGTTTCCACCTCTGTGGTGCTGACAGGTGTGAGCGACGACAGCGCGTCGATCATAAGAAAGACCTACGATACGGATTCCCTAAAAGGTTCGGGCGTACCCGCTGTAAAAAACATACGCACTTATCCGGCAAACCCCGAGGAAGGCGTGTACAGGGCGGCACCGTCCGGCGGCGATGTAAGCTATATTTCTAATACAGGCATGGTGTTTTTCAGCCGCGAAAACGAGGCGGCGCCAACCCGCATTTATCCCGACGCGCAAGCCGAATACGCATCGTATGCATCTTTTATACATGAGGCTACGCCCGGGTATGTGATAATCGGGGAGCAAAACAGCGGCAATATCCTGCGGCTTTCCGATATGGGCGCGGTAGAGTATATCGCGGAGGGTGCAAGGGCGTTCGGGGGACTGCAGTATACGGGCAGGAATGTGCTGGAAATGTCCTTCCCGCCGGAGGACGATTCATCTTGGGCGGCGGTTGTACAAAACAGCGGTACCGGGGCTTTTGAAATCGTTGTAAACGACCGCGGCGATATTGGACTGATTACAAGGATAAACCGCGGCTTTTTTACAGCGGTAGTGCAAACCATCGGCAGGGCCTTAATCTATTTCACGTTAATTCTCGCGCTGATTGGGCTACCGTTTGGTGTAAAGCAGTTATTCACCGGCAGCAGGACGATTTTTATTAAACTAATCAGTGTAAGCATCCCGCTGCTTATCCTGGCGCTTGTATTGTTCGGGGCATATTCCTATACGGCTTACAACAGTTCCCTGCGCGGGATCTACGAAACCAAGGCCGCGGATCAGGGCAATCTTCTACGGGCGCTCTTTTCCGGCGCGACCTTTGACAAGATAACCTCCCCGGCAATGTACACTTCCATGGAATACAATTACCTGCGCACACAGATGGGTACACGGGATGTCTATACATCAAGCGCGTATTACGTGGATGGGCGGTTATATACGGGGATTGACAACAGCCTCCCGCTGCTTTATCACTTCGGTATCCGATACAGCGCGAATGCCGTGGAGCTGTACCGGGCGGCGGCGCTGACCGGGGCGCAGCAGACGGGGATAATCAGCGACAGGTTCGGGGAAAGGATTGTCTGCATCACACCGGTGGGGAGTTCATCGGGCAACGTGGTTTTCCTGCTGGAAACAGGCATCTTCCAAGCCGAAATTGACCTCCAGGCCAGTGGGTTCATACGCAACTATCTTATAATATCCGCGGTTTGCCTTGTCGGGGCGTGTGTGCTGCTTCTGGCGGCGTTCACAAGGATACTCGGGCCGCTCGCGGGGATCATCGAAGGGCTTGACCAATTTTCAAAGGGCAACCGTGAGGTAAGGCTTGAAAGCAAGACAAACGACGAGCTTGCCGATATCACCAGGGTCTTCAACAAAATGGCAAGGGATATCGACGTTCAGATATACAACCTCAGGACAATGGGCGAAACCTATTACCGCTTTGTACCGCAGCAGATTTTTAGGCTGCTCGGAAAAGAGAACCTGGCGGATGTAGAGCTTGGCAGCGCCGTAGAAGGCAAATACCCGGTTCTGGCGGCGAACCTTTACCTGCGGCAGGGGAGGATGCCGTTTGAAAGCATACAGGGGCTTACCAACCGTTTTTTCGGGATTGTACATAAAGCGGCGGGCGAAAACGCGGCGATGCTGCTGCCGAACAGCGTTGGATTGCGGGACCTGCGGATCATCTGCGGGGACGGGGCAGGCGCGGTGAAAACAGCGATGGAAGCCATTGCCGGGATCGACGAATACAACGCAGGCGCACCAATCGAAAACAGGCTTGAGGTATCTTTCTTCTTGCACTACACGCAGATGGGCTTTGGCATCTGCGGCGACGGGGAGCGTTACATACCCGCGATAATCTCCGGCGAGCTTGACAGTATGCTTGAACGGTGCGAGGACATACGGCGCCTGGGCAGCCGCCTGATAGTTACAGAAGCGGCATATGGGGCAGTCGGCGCGGAGGATTACAACCACCGTTTTATCGGATACGCAGGGGAAGACGAGGAAAGCGCAGACAGGCAAGGGCTGTACGACTTCTACGATTCAAGCTCCCCGAGTACGATCCGACTGTTGGACGATACACTGGGCGCATTTAACAAAGCGATGGAACTGTACGGGCAAAAACGGTACTACGACGCAAAAAATATGTTCACGGTAGTATTGAGGGAAAACCAATACGACAATGTTGCCCGGCATTATATATTCCGGTGCGAGAGAAGCTTGCAAAATAACTCTTCTGAAAGGGCGGCCATGGTATGACCGGAATAGCGGCACTTCTCGCTTCGATGATCAAACGCCTTATAACGGCGATAACACGGCCGTTCCAGATGGCGCTCGTTGGCTTGAGGCGGATGCTGAATGTCAACGTAATATCGGCAAAAATCATAAAGCCCCTTACAACTAATGTCAAAAAGCTGATGAAGCTGAGCCCCTCGGGGAAATCAGACTACGTAAGGGTCGGCAGATATCTTGTATTCAAGCAGCTGTTGTTGCTGGGCGTGCTGGTGCTGTGTGCGGGCGTGTTCATATATTTCCAAGTGTTCGCGAGCCGGCCGCAGGAAGCGCCCGTAAGCCTGATGGGCATCAAAACGAATGTCACCTTCCGATTTGACGACATCGCCGCAAGGGAATTTACCGGGGTCGCGAACATTACGTCTTTTGACGGCGGGATTGTCTACACCGGGGATATCGACATGGGCGTTTGCAAAGGGCTGGGCCTGCTTTACGCAAGGGACGGCAGCCTTATCTACGAAGGCGGGTTCGACAACAACAAATACAACGGCTACGGAATAAAATATTCCCCGGAGGGCGGCATTGAGTACGAGGGGGAATTTTCCGACAACCTTTACCACGGGACGGGAAAGCTATACAACGCAAGGGGGGTTTTGCTGTACAGCGGCGGCTTCGCGGCAGGGCAGTATGAGGGCGATGGCAAGCTTTATGACGAAAACGGCGGGTTGTCGTATGAAGGGACCTTTTTGTCCGGGCAGCGGCACGGCATAGGCTCGCAGTATTACAGCAACGGTACATTAAATTATTATGGAGATTTTTTAAAGGATGCGTTTCAAGGCAGCGGCGACCTTTACGAATATACAGGAAGGAAGCTGTTCACAGGCCCCATGCATGAAGGCAGGATAAACTACCGCGCATTGCTGGGCGCCACGCTGGCCGACATAGAAGCGGCGTTTCAAGAAACCCCGGTTATCTTTTACCAAGAGGACGGCAACAGCTGTTTCTTTTACGAAAAAGCGGGCGTGATAATCACCACGGATGTCCGCATGGTTGTGCTGGAATGGGAGCGCGAACGGGAAGACCCGGCGGAGGGGTTTTACATCATGCCGGAAAACGCGCAGGAAAACAACCTGTTCGACGAACAGCGGCAAAACAGTGGGTTGGACGATTTCGGCTTGGACAGCAGCACATGGGATTTATTAGAAGAGGAAGTGCCGCATATCGACGAAGGGGGCGGCGCGGCGGATTTAACAGACGGCGAAGAAGGGCCTCCCATAGAAATACAGCCTGTGTATTATATCCCATCCGCTGATAATATTGTGATACGGCCGGTCGCAAGCTGGGTGGTCAACGACCCCAATAACCCGTCAGTCCCACACGATACTCCCCCAATTGAAGAAAACACATCGCCAAGGGATAACCCGCAGCAGGATATTCAAAGCGCACAGGACGGCGGCAGTCAACAGCACCAACCCGATATTTCGGCAAACGAAGGTATTATAGGGCAGGATTTCCCATTGCCGCCCGTACAGCACAACAATACAACGCCCCCGCAGAGCATAAGGGAAGTCGAACGCGATTTTATAGACCGGGAAAAACTGCTTATTTTTGAAATTGATGACGGCATATGGGAAACCGGGGCATTGGCGGATAAATCTAAAATATTTATAGGGCGGGTCACGGTTATAGGCGGCGCGGGTATGCCCGAAGACCCCGTCATATCGCTTGAGGACAACGGGCTGCCAACCGTGGAGGACTGTGTAGCGATAGATTTTATCCGCAGGCAGTCGCCGACAGCGTTCGCTGATGTAAACTTTGAGATTGATAAGCGCAACAAACTCTTCCAGCGGGTGTGGAGCATAAACCACGCCGACAGGGTAGACAGGGAGGCGTTCATCGCGGGCGATGTGATCTACCGCTTTGCGTACATGGCGGACAGCCCCGGGCAATATGCCTATTATTCCATAGAAACGCAGTAGGAAAGAGAGGTTTTACGGCATGGCAGAATTCTCAATAATTTCGGACGCAGGTACCGCGCTCCTCGGGCTGCTTAGGGAAAGCCTATGCCCCGACCCGGTCATCTCGCCGGAGTCAATTATCCTGGTGTCCCCGTCCGACAAAAACAGCGACTACCAGCTCGGGCTGTGTATGTACGACCTGCGCGAGCTTACCGAATACCGCAGTACAACACCGCTCCATACCGAAAACAACCTGCGCGAAAGGCCGCCGAAGCCGCTTTCCCTGTATTATTTCCTCTTTATGAACAACAAGGCGCAGATCGCCGCCGGGGCGGAAATGGAACAGTGCATTTTCGGCAGGGCAATGCAGGCGCTGATGGATGCCGGTACTTTGACACTTTCGGAAACCAATCCATATCTAAGCGCCGATGAGGAGACCGCGTCTATCTCGCTCCTCAACCACAGCTTCGAGGATAAGACTAAAATTTGGTCCGCGCTGCAAAGCCCGTATCAAGTAGGCATTTATTTCATGGTATCCCCGCTGCTGCTGTCGTCCCGCGTGAAGGACCCGATCACACGCGTGACCGGCGCACAGGTGAAGACAACGCTTGTGTCCTCTCCCGGCGTTCTTACGCAGTATTGAAAATACATCCATACAAAAACTGTCCTGTAGGGGGTGATATATTGATTGACTTTAAGGTTAGCTTTGCGCTTCTCTTGTACGACGAGTTTGACGGGGCACCGATTACCGATCCGAGTGTTATATTCCGATGGGATGGAAGGTTGGTAACGCCACTGAGAAAAAGGGAAGGGTTTTATGTCTTCCGGGGTTTGGAGCCTAATCGGGCGGAGCTGGAAATTGAGCGCCCGCACTTCCACAAAACTCGCGAATATGTTGACCCGGGCGGCCTTGACCCCGGGTACCCGGTTGTACGCGTTAGGCTGGCAAGAAAATTCCCGGGGACTTTTTCCGACTGCGAGTGGCTGGAAGGGGAGTACCCCGAGGGTTGCGATGTCATGGCTTTCGCGGAAGAGGCGCGCGCGAGGTTCAGCGCACCGGAGGAAGACAGGGTGACTGTCCTGAACTGCCCGGCGGCCCTGCTTATAGGCAGGCGGTTCTCGCTCCGACCGGAAAAGGCGGACACCTTCCTGCTTACGCAAAGCCCCGCGCCGGGGGTTTACCTGGCGGACAAAAAGCTTCCCGGCAGTGTAAAGCAGGTGTACTACAGGGCTTATTTATCCAAATGCGGCCCGGACGGCCGTTACCATATCCCGGTGGAGTTTGGCCAAATCGGGAAAATCACAGGGACGGCATTTTACGATAAGGGGGTGGGGAAATGGGTTTATGCGTCTGCAACGGGGCGCAGCTGATGTGTTCTTTTGGGACCGCGCCGTCGCCGATGATGGTCATGCCCGCAAAAAGGGTGATGGCAACAATGCCCGCGGCGACAATCATGGACAATATCCCGATGGCGAATATTATGCCCTTTGCCATGTGCAACAGCGTTGCCAACCCCGCCACAAAAAGGCCCCCGCCCGTATTGTTCACGCCGGCTCCCTGTGTCCCCGCAACGGCCTCGCCGTGGGTCCCGGGGTCTGTATCCTGTATGATTGGAGGTGTTCCCGCGCTGGAATCCAATTCCAAGCTCATGTGTAATTGGGGCGGAGTGATTCAGGTTGTAAACCCCGGCCAGACAAAAACCATAATAGGTAAATAATTTCATCTAACTTTTCACAGAAGGAGGAGCGGCCGCGGCTAGGCCCGCGGTCCAAGAGAACAATGGCAGAATATTTATCCCCCGGCGTTTATGTAGAAGAATTTGAATCAGGTATGCAGGCAATGGAAGGCGTAAGCACAAGCACCGCCGGATTTGTCGGCATGGCGGAAAAGGGGGCTGTTTCGGGAACGCCCGTATTCCTCACAAGTTTTGCGGATTACCGCCGCAATTTCGGCGGCTACCTGCCCGAGGCAACTCATGGCGCAAACCGTTTCCTGCCCTACGCGGTGGAGCAGTTCTTCGCCAACGGCGGCGCGCGCTGTTATGTAATGCGCGTAGCCCCCGAAAATGCAAAGGCAGCTTCGGCGGTGATGAGCGCGGTTACAGTCAGCGCGAAGAACCCCGGCAAATGGGGCAACGGCGTAAAAGTGACCGTAACCCAGTCGTCCAAGGCGAAAACCCAAATTATTGACGCGGCAGACGATATCGCCGCCGCTAAGAAAATTTATACGTTCAAGAGCGTAGCGGGCTTTGAGGTCGGGGACATGGTCGCCTTTACGGAAAAAGGCAGCCCTTCCTACAACCGTATCGTGAAGATCCAGGACAACACTGTCAGCTTTGAGAACGATTTCGAGCAGGATGTCATAGATAAAAACCTGGTCCCCAAAAAGGTTGTTACCAGCTGCGAGCTGAGCTTCGAGATCAGCTGCGGCGACCAGGTCGAAGCGTTTGAAAACGTATCCTTCAATACGACCAGCGCGCTGTTCATTGAGAACGTCCTCTCAAAGTCCGAGCTGATCGAAGTCCGCTACAACCCGCTGGACGGCGTATTCCCGCCCATGCTGGCGATTTCCGGTGAAGCGGCCGGTGAAAAAGCTGTATTCGCGCTTTCCGGCGGCAGTGACGGCGACTGCAAAAAAGAGGACGACGGCATCTATATCGGCGGCGGCGATGCCCCCGGCAAACGTTCCGGCTTGGAAGCTTTCCTTGAGATTTCCAATGTCAGCATTATGGCGGTCCCGGGTATTACAT
>WRLS01000026.1 GCA_009776345.1 Oscillospiraceae bacterium
CCTCAAACCCGCAACACAGCTTCTTGCGGGCATACCGTCAATCGTCTACGGATTTTTCGGGCTTATTGTAGTTGTGCCGTTTGTACATGATGTGTTCGGGGAGCGGTTCGGCGGCAATGGGCAGAGTATCTTTACCGCGTCAATACTGCTGGGCATCATGATTTTGCCCACGATTATCGGTGTGAGCGAGGCGTCAATCCGTGCCGTGCCGGAAAGCTACTACGAAGGCTCGGTGGCGCTTGGCGCAAGCCATGAGCGCAGCGTGTTCTTCGTAGTTGTGCCCGCCGCCGGTTCCGGTATTATGACCAGCGTAATCCTCGGTATTGGCAGGGCAATCGGGGAAACAATGGCTGTAATCTTAGTTGCGGGGAACCAGACGCGGATGCCGACGGGGTTATTTAGGGGCGTGCGGACGCTTACCGCGAATATTGTCATGGAAATGGGCTATGCTACCGAGCTTCACCGTGAAGCGCTGATAGCTACGGGTGTTGTGCTGTTTGTTTTCATCCTCATGATTAACCTGCTGTTCAATCTTATCAAGGGGAGGAAGAGATACTGATGGACGCGATTAACGCAGTCACATGGAAAGATAAACTGCGCGGGTATGTAAAGAACCCGTTTTCGGGATTTTTGTTTGTGATTGTTGTGCTTGCCGCCCTTATCACGTTTGCGGTTTTATTGTTCCTCATCAGTTACATACTTGTGCGCGGCATACCGCACTTAAATCTCAGGCTGTTTGAGTGGGAATACAATACCGCCAATGTTTCGATGATGCCGGCAATTATCAACACGGTTATTATGGTGGTCCTCGCGCTTATTTTAGCGGGGCCGCTGGGGATATTCAGCGCGATATATCTTGTGGAATACGCGGGCAGCGGCAATAAGCTGATCAAGGCTGTGCGGGTTACAACCGAAACGCTGTCGGGGATACCGTCTATTGTTTTCGGCCTGTTTGGTATGCTGTTTTTTGTAATGGCGCTGGGCTGGGGGTTTTCTATGCTGGCGGGCGCGTTTACGCTGTCGATTATGATATTGCCGCTGATCATGCGCACAACCGAGGAAGCGCTGATGAGTGTGCCTGATTCCTACCGCGAGGGGAGCTTTGCGCTTGGGGCGGGCAAGCTGCGCACGATTTTCCGCATTGTGCTGCCGAGCGCGGTGCCGGGGATTTTGGCGGGCGTGATTTTGTCCATTGGCAGGGTGGTGGGCGAAACCGCCGCGCTGATGTTCACCGCCGGGACAATCGCGCAGATACCGCACAGCGTTATGGATTCAGGCAGGACGCTCGCGGTGCATATGTACGCGCTGGCAAATGAGGGGCTTCATGTCAACCAGGCTTCGGCTACCGGCGTGGTCTTGCTGGTTATTGTTATCACAATCAACTGGCTAAGCGGTTTTGCGGCTAAGAGATTGGTTAAAGGGGAAAACTAAATGGATAAATTTACACTGCGGAACGTCGAGCTGTGGTATAATGATTTCAAGGCGTTAAAAAATGTTTCGATGGATATTGAAGCCCATGAGATTACAGCCTTTATCGGGCCGTCAGGCTGCGGGAAGTCAACGCTGCTCAAGAGCCTCAACCGCATGAATGATTTGATTGAGGGCTGTAAAATCACCGGCGGGCTTATGCTGGACGGTGAGGACATTTACGGCGATATGGACATAAACCTGCTGCGTAAGCGGGTAGGCATGGTGTTCCAAAAGCCTAACCCATTCCCCATGAGCATATATGACAACATCGCATTCGGTCCGCGGACCCACGGCATAAAATCGAAATACAAGCTGGACGATATTGTAGAAAAGGCACTGAAGGACGCGGCGATTTGGGATGAGGCCAAGGATCGGCTGAAAAAAAGCGCGCTGTCGCTTTCGGGCGGACAACAGCAAAGATTGTGTATTGCGCGGGCGTTGTCGGTGTCGCCCGATGTCCTGCTGATGGATGAGCCGACCTCCGCGCTCGACCCGATTTCCACATCCAAAATTGAGGATTTGGTGTCTGAATTAAAGAAGGAGTATACTGTTGTTATCGTGACCCACAATATGCAGCAGGCAACAAGGATTTCCGACAAAACCGGGTTCTTCCTGCTCGGCGAGATGGTTGAATACGGCGAGAGCGAGCAGATATTTTCCATGCCAAAGGATAAACGCTGCGAGGATTATATCACAGGGAGGTTTGGTTAATGCGTACTAAATTCGAAGAACAGCTTGACCAGCTTAACAATATGCTTGTAGAAATGGGCGCGCTGATTGAAACGTCAATCTCGCTTGCGACACAGGCGCTTCGGGAGCAGGATATACTTTTAGCGAAAAAAGCAATCGACTACGACCAAGAAGTTGACCAAAAAGAAAAAGACATAGAAGCGCTATGTTTAAAGCTGCTGCTCCGCCAGCACCCTGTAGCGAAGGATTTGCGGCTGATTTCATCGGCGCTGAAAATGATTACCGATATGGAGCGTATCGGCGACCAGGCCGCGGATATTGCGGAAATAACAATCATGCTTGAAAAAACCCCATATATCGGGAAGCCGGAGCATATCCCGCAGATGGCGGCGGCTACGGTGAAGATGGTCACGGAAAGTATTGACGCGTTTGTGAAAAAGGATTTAGGGCTTGCAAAATCGGTGATTGCCCACGACAGTGTTGTTGACGATTTATTTGTTGCGGTCAAGCGGGATTTGATGGAATCAATCCGCTCTGATATGGCAACCGGCGAACAGGCCATGGACTTTTTGATGATTGCAAAATACTTTGAGCGCATCGGCGACCACGCCGAGAATATCGCCGAGTGGGTTGTGTTTTCGATTACAGGTACACACGTTAACGAAGGGTGATACAATGCGGAAAATCTATGTAGTCGAGGATGACGCGGATATCCGTGAAGTTGTGCTGTACGCGCTTAAATCCGCCGGGTTTGATGCGGCGGGGTTTGAAAGCGGCGGGGAATTTTTCACTGCGCTTGAGGGCGGCCTGCCCGCGCTTATTTTGCTTGATATTATGCTTCCCGGCGGTGACGGGCTGGGCATACTGAAGAGGCTGAGGGGCTCCGCGCAGACGAAAACCCTGCCGGTTATCATGCTCACGGCAAAAGGCAGTGAGCTTGATAAAGTGAAAGGCCTGGATTTGGGCGCGGACGATTATATCACGAAGCCATTCGGCGTTATGGAGCTTATTTCCCGCGTTAACGCCGTACTGAGAAGAAGCGGGGAGTTTGCCGAAACCCGCGGCAAAATGGAATACGGCAATATAATAGTCGACGATACTAAACGCGCTGTCAGCGTAGACGGGAAACCTGTTACGCTGACGTATAAAGAGTACGAGCTTTTGCGGTTTCTTATCCTCAACAAACAGATTGTCCTCGGCAGGGATAAAATCATGGAAGCGGTTTGGGGATATGATTTTGAGGGAGAGAGCCGCACGCTTGATATGCACATCCGCTCACTTAGGCAAAAGCTGAATACAGCGGGTGTGCATATTAAAACAGTGCGGAATGTCGGCTACAAGCTGGGGGAGTGACGCATGAAAAAACGTATTTATTTAAACTTTCTGATTCTTATTTTGCTTAGCGCGCTGCTGCTGTCGGCATCGGTTGGCAGTGTAGTTTATAACGCGATTAGGGGCAGGGAGATTTCCGGGGTCAAGGACCGGGCCGTGCTTGCCGCGGATTTGCTGAACAACAGTACGGCAGACGCCTTCGAGTTTGCCGATTACCGGAACCTTATGCCGGATGCCGCAAGGATAACCGTAATCGCGCCGGACGGTACTGTTTTGCTTGATAATAAAGCTGTTGCTTCTTCTCTTGAAAACCATAATGACCGGGATGAGTTCCGTATGGCGCTGCAAAACGGGCACGGCGAAGCGGTGAGATATTCAAGCACACTCGGCGAGGAAACTTATTACTATGCAATACGCCTTGACAGCGGAAATGTGATCCGCGTTTCTAAAACCATGAGCCGCATTTCCGGCGCGTTTATCGCCGTTATCCCGGCGATTGCCGGCGTGACCTTGCTTGTATTGTTTTTGGCGAATATAATCGCCCGAAGGCTGACACGGAATATTATTGCCCCAATCAGCGGCATTGATTTTGACGGCGACAATCAAAATGTGTACGATGAATTACTGCCATATGTAAAAAAGATTGACCGGCAGAAAAGTGAGCTTTCACAGCAGATGGCACTGCTTAAAAACCGCGCCGACACCATTGAGGCCATTACCGGCAATATGAAGGAAGGCTTCGTTTTAATCGATAAAAACGGCGTTATGCTTACCGTAAATAAAAGCGCGGCGGATATCCTCGGCGAGGATAATATGGCTGGTAAAAACATTCTGCATATCTGCCGCGACATCGGTTTTATGGAGGGGGTAAAAAACTGCCTGTCCGGCACAAATTCTGAGATTGATTTTGAGCGCGGCGGAAAAGTTTTTAACGTATTATTCAGCCATGTGCGCGATGAAGATATAATTACAGGCGCGGTTATCTTTTTGCTGGATATTTCAGATAAACGCGAATCGGAAAAGCAGCGCAGGGAGTTTTCGGCGAATGTGTCCCATGAGCTTAAAACACCGCTGACCACTATTTCGGCGCTTGCGGAAATGATGGAAAATGATATGGTGGAGGGCGGTGACATAAAAACCTTCGCGGGGAAAATCTCCGTACAGTCAAAGCGGCTCATCAATATCATAGAAGATATAATCAAATTATCCGAATTTGACGAGGGGAAAATAATCGCGCGGCATACAGAGTTTGATTTACCGGAATTGACGCGGTCGGTAGTTGACGCCTTAAGGGAAAAAGCGGACGGGAAAAATGTCAGTATCGGCATAGACAGCGGGCCCGTCAGTATAACGGCCAACCGCCAAATGATAGATGAGCTTTTATATAACCTGGTTGACAACGCGATAAAATATAACAAAGACGGCGGCAGGGTTACCGTTACGCTGTCCTGTGCGGACGGTATGTGCAAAATCGCCGTGGCGGACACCGGTATTGGGATTTCGGGGGAAGATCAAAGCCGTGTATTTGAAAGGTTTTACCGGGCAGACAAATCGCGCTCAAAGAAAACAGGCGGGACAGGGCTTGGGCTGTCGATTGTAAAGCATATCGCGGAGTATCACGGCGGCAGTGTGAAGCTTGTAAGCACGCAGGGGGACGGTACTGTAGTTGAGTGCTGTATTGCCGACAGAAAATCATAAAATACACCGCACCGCTGTAAAAAGCGGTGCGGTGTATTATGACGACAAGCTACAAGCAACATTTCAAAGCTGCCAGCAGGCGCTCTACATTTTCCGGGCGGGCGGTGTGGCCCATAAGGCCGATGCGCACAATCTTTCCGGCAAGCGGGCCCAAGCCCGCGCCGATTTCAATTTGGAAATCGCGCAACAGGCGGGAGCGCAGCGCCGCTTCGTCAACGCCCTCGGGGACTGTCACCGCGTTGAGCATAGGAAGGCGCGCGGATTTTTCTACAAACAGCTCCAGCCCCAAATCCCCAAGCCCCGCCGCAAGCTGTTTATGCGCCGCCATATGGCGGTCGTGGGAATTTTCCAACCCTTCTTCAAGCAGCAGGTGAAGCGATTGGTACAGCCCATACATCATGTTTACAGGCGCGGTATGATGGTAGACCCGCTTTTCCCCGCCCCAGTAGGAGGTAAGCAGGCTCATATCCAAATACCAGTTTGGGACCTTTGTTTTGCGCGCGGCGATCTTCGCCATTGCCCGCTCGCTGAAGGTGATCGGAGAAAGCCCGGGCGGGCAGGAAAGGCATTTTTGCGTACCGCTGTAGCCGACATCCGCGCCCCATTTATCAAGCGAGACCTCCATGCCGCCGAGGCTTGTCACGCAGTCCACGATATACAGCGCCTTGCCCGCGATAAGTTTACCTACTTTATCCGCGGGGTTTTTTACGCCTGTTGAAGTTTCCGCGTGGACAATGGCAACGATATCATAATCTTTTTTCTCAAGCTGCGACTTGACAACATCGGCTAGTACGGGGGTGCCCCATTCAAACTCAAGCTCGTCCGTTTCGGCGCCCAGGCGCTGTGAAAGGTCGACCATGCGCTTGCCGAATACGCCGTTGACGATCACCAGCACCTTGTCGCCCTTTTCCACCAGGTTGACAAACGCCGCCTCCATCCCGGCGGAGCCTGTGCCTGAAAGCGGCACGGTGACATTGTTTTCCGTGCCCATGGCAGTGCGCAGCCCCGATTTTATGCCGTCCATTATTTCGATAAAATATGGGTCGAGATGCCCCAGCGTGCTTTTGGACATCGCGTGGTAGGTCGACGGGTGGACACAGCTCGGCCCGGGCCCCATCAAAAGTGTCGGTGTAATATTTTCCAGCAGGTTTTTCATTGGGTTGCAGCCCCTTTCAATTATATTGCCAACACTATTATACCAATATTTGTCGTACAAGTCAAAACTTGCTTTGGAAGAATATTGTAAAATGATACCCGAGGGTACTTCCCAAGCATAATATATTATAGTATAATAGATCATATTTAGCGTTATGTTTAATTAAGCAATTGCGCAGCCGGACGGGAGAGATGTTGATGGAAGCGGATATCGGCCGGGCTGTACCGGGCGAAGTGCTGTACCGCCGTTTTCTTGCCGGGGACAGGGAATCGTTTGAGAGCCTTGTCGAAATGTATGAGGACGGTCTGTACGCGTTTATATATGGTATGGTCCACGACCATCACGAGGCAAGGCACCTTACTATAGAGGCTTTTGCCGAGCTTGCGCTGGGCAGCGCGAAATATGCCGAAAGGTCATCGCTTAAAACATACTTATACGGCATCGCAAAAAATCTTTCGCGGCGGTACTTGAAAAAACGCGGAAAAGAAAAGCACATCTCATTCGAGGAAATCGTGGAGGGACCCGAGGACGGCGGCACTTCCGGCGGGTTTGTGGAACAGTCTGATAACAAAGAATGGGTAAACAACGCCATGCAGTGCCTGAAGGGCGATTACCGCACGGTGCTTGCGCTGCTTTATTACGAGGACATGAGCTACAGGGACGCCGGTAAAGTCATGCGCAAAAGCGAGGGGCAGATCAAGCTGTTGGCGCAACGGGCGAGGGGGGCATTGAAAAAAGAGCTTATCAACAACGGATACACACAATAAAGCCTGCCGGTATAGGCGGGCTTTTTGTTTTGTGCGATGTGTAGGGGACGCGCCCCTGTGCGTCCCGAAATTACAGGATAATCAACAATATTGCACCGTAGGGGCGGCAATCTGCCGCCCGCAAATTATCGCGGCGCATCGTACAATGCGGACGGTCGAGGGTGACCGTCCCTACGTGGTTTTATGTTTTCAATATGGTTGTTTGGTAATTTCGGGACGTCGAGGACACCGTCCCCTACGGCGTTACATATGTTTTCGTGTAGGGACGCGCAGGGGCGCGTCCCTACAGCGCATTATACTCAGGCTACGAAACTCGTATTTATATTGTTCAGCAGTAAAAGCCGCTGGACTTTCGCCGCCAAGTAATATATAATAAATATTGGCAAAACCAATAACAGGAAAAAACGGGAGGAAGCGTAAACATGAAAATCACTGATGTAAAAAGCGCGGTTATAGGCAACAACATCGTTATCAGGGTCGTGACAGACAAAGGCATAGACGGCTACAGCCAAATCGAAAGCAATAAAGACTATGTTCAGCCGGTGATCCCGCACTTCAAAAGCATGATCCTGGGATGCGACCCGACAAATGTCGAGGACGTGCTGCGCCGTATGCGCCGCGCAGGCGCGTTCAAGCCCTGGGGGAAAGTGTTCAGCTCTATCGAAATGGCGCTTTGGGATATCGCGGGAAAAGAGGCGGGGCTGCCTGTATACAAGCTGATGGGCGGCAAAGTACGCGATAAAGTGCGCGTCTACAACGGGAGCTTCAGGGACCCGAACCCGCCCCACGCGGTTGCGGACACGCCGGAAAAAATCGGCGAGAACATCCTGCACCTAAACGAAATCCCCGAAGGCTTTACAATAGTTAAAGTCGCTTCGTTCTGGCATACGCCGTATTATAAAGAAGAGGACGCTTACAATACCTATTACCCGGAAAACGCGGGCGGTATGCATATCCGCAGCGGCAGCCTGCTTACCGAAGCGGCGTTTAATAAAAGCGTAGACTTTGTCGCGCGCATTAAAAAAGTCGTGGGCGACCGTGTCGGGCTTGCGCTGGATATTGGTCCCGGGTTTATGCCGACCGATATAATCCGTCTGGCAAAAGCGCTGGAGCCTTACCATCTCCTCTGGCTTGAGGATACAATCGCGGGCGACTACACGCCGTATACCATGGCAAGCGTATACAGGGATGTCACCGCAAGCACATCCACTCCCATACACACCGGCGAGCAGATTTTCCTGCGCCAGAATTTTATGGACCTGATTGAAACGCGCGCGGTGGATGTTGTAGGCCCTGACCCCGCTGATGTCGGCGGCATTGCGGAGCTGAAGTGGATCGCCGAATACGCCGACCTGCACGGCATCTTAATGGCGCCGCACGGGACCTTTGACGGCGTTTTCGGAATGGCGGCGCTTACCCATGTATGCTCGACAATGCCGCAAAACTACATCGCGTATGAATTCCCGGGCATCAACCCCGGCTTCTGGATGGATATTGTGGAAGGCGTGCCGGATAATTTCCTGCGTGATGGCCATGTAAAAGTATGGGACAAGCCGGGGATCGGCGTTACCTTCAATATTGCCAAAGCCGAAAAGCATCTGAGCGCACAGGATAAGGATTTCTTCATGTAATCTGTAGATAAAGGGGCTTTAAAATGGACTGCAACGCACTCGCCGAACGCCTGTACCCGAATGTAACACTGACGCCGGAGGATTTAGAGGCACGCTACCCGGGGCGCGGTTTGCCTGAAAGCGCGGTGGTGACTCGCGTCGCCCCAAGCCCGACTGGCTTTATGCATATCGGCAACCTTTTCAGCGCCATGACAGGCGAGCGCCTCGCCCATACAAGCGGCGGCGTGTTTTACCTGCGCATTGAGGACACGGATCAAAAACGCGCAATCCCCGGCGGGGTCGGGATGATTATAGACGCGTTTGCGCATTACGGGCTGGCGTTCGACGAGGGCGCGTCAAAGGCCGGCGATACGGGAAGCTACGGCCCCTACCGCCAGCGTGAGCGCGCGGAAATTTACCATGTGTTCGCCAAAAAGCTGGTGGCGGAGGGCAAGGCGTACCTATGCTTTTGCACGGAGGAAGAGCTTGCCGCAATCCGCGAAAAGCAGTCAGCCGCAAAAGAGGATCAAATCGGCTACTGCGGCGGTTATGCCGTATGCCGCAATCTCAGTGAGGATGAAATTGCCGCAAGGCTGGATCGCGGTGAGCCGTATGTCCTGCGCCTTCGGAGCGGCGGCGACCCTGCGCGCCGGGTGAAATTCACCGACCTTGTCAAGGGCACGATTGAGTTCCCGGAGAACAATCAAGATATCGTGCTGCTGAAATCAGACGGCATCCCGACCTACCACTTCGCCCATGTTGTTGACGACCACCTTATGCGCACAACCCATGTTGTCCGCGGCGAGGACTGGTTCCCATCATTCCCGATCCATCATCAGCTTTTCGGAATGATGGGCTGGGAGCTGCCCGAATATATCCACACATCCAATATCGTGAAAATGGACGGCGTGTCCAAGCGCAAGCTAAGCAAGCGCAAGGACCCCGAGGCCGCGCTTACATTCTACGATGAACAGGGCTATCCGGTAGAAGCTCTCAGGGAATATGTCATGACGTTGCTCAACTCAAACTTTGAGGAATGGCGCCTTGCGAACCCGGACGGGCCGCTTGTCAGTTTTCCCTTCAGCTATAAAAAGATGGGGGTGTCCGGTGCGCTGTTTGACCTTGACAAGCTGGGCGATATTTCAAAGAATGTGATTTCGCGGCTGACAGCAGGGGAAGCCTTCGCGCTCCTATCAGCTTGGGCAAAGGAGTTTGACCCGCAGTTTTCCGGGCTGTTAGAGCGTGACCCCGAATACGCGGCAGCGATCCTTGCAATCGGCAGGGGAGGAGAGAAGCCGCGAAAAGACCTCGCCGTGTGGGGCGAAGCCAAGGCATACATGGATTTTTTCTATGACGAGCTTTTTGCCCCGGATTACGCTTGGCCGGAGCGCGCGTCCGGCGATAACGCAAAGGCAGTCCTCGAAGGATATCTAGACGGGTTTACAGTCCCGGAGGACAGCGCGGTCTGGTTTGATGGCGTGAAGGCGCTGGCGGAAAATTTAGGCTACGCTTCTAACATGAAGGAATATAAGAAAAACCCCGATGCCTTCAAAGGGAACGTGGGCGACGTCAGCATGGTTTTGCGCGTGGCGGTAACAGGCCGCCGCAATTCGCCCGACTTGTTTGAGGTTATAAAGCTTTTAGGCGGCTCAAGGACACGACAACGGCTGGAAAAGGCACTTGAAGCCATATTATAACCAACAACAAGATTGGCGAGAGGATGGTCCCTATGAAAAATTGTGTTCTTGATAATGATATATTAAACAGCCGCCCCAAACTGCCAAAACGGGCAGTGATTACAAGCGGTATGCCATATGGCAGTAAAGAGCTTCATTTTGGGCATATCGGGCTGCCGTTTATTCAGTCCGATGCTTTCGCGCGTTTTCTGCGCGACCGGATCGGCGCGGAAAATGTTGTTTATGTTTCCGGCACAGATTGCTATGGTTCGCCCGCTATAGTGGAGCATCGCCGCAAAATAGAGGATGGCGCGTTCTCCGGCACGCTTGAGGAGTTCTGTATTATGAACCACGAAAAGCAGCGGGAATGTCTGGACAAATACATGATATCCTTAAATCTTTATGCCGCCTCGGCATTCGGCGATGCAAAGGAAATCCATGAGAGCGTTTCCGCGGAGTTTTTCAGTACCCTATATAAAAACGGGCATCTGCGAAAAATCACAACATCCCAGTTTTACGACACGGAAAAACAGGCCTTCCTAAACGGGCGGCAGGTGGTGGGGCGCTGCCCTATCCAAGGCTGTAAAGGCGAAAAAGCTTACGCGGACGAATGTGATATGGGCCACCAGTACACGCCTTCTGAGCTGATCGCGCCCAAAAGCGTACTCTCCGGCAATGTCCCGGAAATGCGGGACGTCACAAACTGGTACTTCGATCTGCCGAAATTCCGCGGCCTTATCGGCGAATGGAATGACCGGCTGCGCGAGAATCCCGATGTGCGCAAATTTATCGTCAGCACGATCGACGAGTTCCTCAAAGCGCCTGTTATCTACGTGAAAAACGAGGACTTAGAAGTTTATGAGGGGCTAAAAAGCTCCATGCCTCATCATAGCTTTGAAGAGGGCAAAACGTCTTTCACGCTGGCCTTTGATAAACTCGAAGAGCGGGACAAGGCTTGCAAACTCCTGACAGGCGCTTCCGTCCGCTACCGGACAGGCAAGACTTTGGTGCCCTTCCGCTTAACAGGGAATGTAGAATGGGGCGTACCTGTGCCGGAGCTTGCGGGCGAGGATACATCCGGGCTGACCTTCTGGGTATGGCCGGAATCGCTGTGGGCGCCGATTTCCTTTACCCAAACCTATCTGAAAAGCCTGGGCAAAGACGACAGCGAATGGAAAAACTGGTGGTGCGACCCGGACAGCACGGTCTATCAGTTCATCGGCGCGGACTGCATTTCCTTCTACGGTCCGGCGGAGGCCGGGATGTGGATGGGGATGCAAAGTGAAAACCCCGTCTCCGGCCCGCCTTCGGGCAAGCTTAACCTGCCGTATCTTGTAGCGGGCAACCATGTCCTTTTCCTGGATAAAAAGGCAAGCAGCAGCGGCTCGGTCAAGCCGCCGATGGCCATGGAGCTTTTGGATTATTACACCCCGGAACAGCTCCGCGCGCACTTTCTGGGTTTAGGGCTGGGGATAAAAAGCGTCAGCTTCCGTCCAAAACCGCTTGACCCCAACCCAAAGCCCGGCGAAGACCCCGCCTTAAAAGAAGGCAACCTGCTCACAAATGTGTTCAACCGCGTGGCGCGCTCCTGTTTCTACACGGCGCAGACATATTTCGGCGGCTTGCTGCCGAACGGGGATGTAGACCGGGATATCTTGACAGAAGCGCAGAAAACCGTAATCGAGTACGAGAAATATATCTGCGCCCACGAATTCCACTCTGTCATGAGCTTGATGGACGTCTATATCCGTGGCATCAACAAATACTGGGCGGCAAACATGAAACAGGCGGATGCCCAAAACGATGGCGACCTGCGCAAACAGGTGCTGGTCAACGCGTTCCATATGCTGCGCACCGCCGCCGTACTCGTGCATCCAATCGCGCCGCTTGGCACGGAAATGATTCGGGAGTATCTGGGCTTTGAAGAGGACTTCTGGGATTGGGCGCGGATCTTTGAAACCGTATATGATTTTATGCCGGACAGGGAAAACCATCGGCTCAAAACGCTGGAACCGCGCGTGGATTTTTTCAGCAAGCATCCCGCGCAGTTTGTTCCCTCAGTGCCTAAATAGCAAAGCCGGGAGCTGCAAAAATGCCGATTGATTGAAATCACCCCCGCCGTGAACGGTTTGACCCGTTTGCGGCGGTTTTTTTGTATAAAAGTTTTTTTTATTCACCTATTGACAATACCGAAAATATCGCTTATACTGTATATAGTGTTATTATTTTGGGAGGTGAAACATTGAAAATTATCGTGTCAAACCGCTTCGGCGTCCCGATTTACGAGCAGATAAAGGAGCAAGTCAAAGCGGCGATTTTCTCCGGCGAATTGCAAGAGGACGATATGCTCCCATCAATCCGGCAGCTTGCGCGGGATTTGAAAATCAGCGTCATCACAACGACACGGGCGTACAGCGACTTGGAACAGGAGGGCTTTATTGCGACAGTACAGGGTAAAGGGTGTTTCGTCCTGCCGCGCAATACAGAACTGGCAAGAGAAAACGCAATGCACAAAATGGAGGACGGGCTTAGCATCGCAATCACCGCCGCGAAAGCGGAGAACATCAACAAAGAGGAAATAATAGAGCGGTTGAATCTGCTATGGGAGGATGAATATGAATAATATCTTGGAACTGCGCGGGCTGTGCAAGGAATATGGCTCGTTTAAGCTGAGGGATGTGTCCTTTAACGTGCCGTGCGGCTACATCATGGGCTTCATCGGGCCGAACGGCGCGGGGAAAACGACTACTCTGAAAATCGCCATGAACATCACGAAACGAGATTCCGGCAGCGTCGGTATTTTCGGCAGTGAAAACGTTCTTGAACATAACTCAGATATTGGCATCGTGATGGACACGCCCATGTATGTTGACGATTGGACGATTGGCGACGTGGAGAGAGCCGTATCGCCGTTTTACAAAGAGTGGGACAAAGGGCTTTTTGCGGGCTATATAGGGCGTTTCGGGCTTGACCGGAAAAAGAAAGTCAAAGAGCTGTCCCGTGGCATGAAGGTAAAGCTGCAAATCGCTGCCGCTTTGTCGCACCATGCGAAACTGCTAATCCTTGACGAACCGACGAGCGGGCTTGACCCGGTGGCGCGCGACGAAATCTGCGACTTACTTCGAGAGTTTGTGTCCGATGAAAATAAGAGCGTTTTGTTTTCCACGCACATCACATCAGACCTCGAAAAAACCGCTGACTACATTACATTCATTCTAAACGGCAGTATTGTTTTCACGGGCGCGAAAGACGATTTGCTCGAAAAATATGCCCGCGTTACAGGCGGTTTGTCCGATATAAACACGGAGCAGAAGAAGCTCGTAATAGGCTATCGGGAACACGGCACAGGCTCTGAGGGTATGGTCGAAACCGCGAACATCGGCAAACTGCCGAAAGATATTCTGACCGAAGAAATCAGCTTGGATGAAATTATCATCTTTATGAACAAGGGGGCTAAAATCAATGAGTAAATTAAAATCGTTTGTCGGGCTGGATTTTGTCACCGTCAGGCCATATTTTACGGTTAAAAGCCTGTTAATGTACGCGGCGGTTGCGGTGTTTATGTCTATCATATCCGGCAGTATCGCGTCCGGCGCGATGATTGGTGTAATGTACGGTATGATGTTCATGGGCTACCCGTTCGTACTCGGAGAAAAAGGCAATCTTGACGCGCTTTATACGACGCTCTCACTCGACAGAAAGACGGTAGTGACAGGAAGATATATATTTACACTTACGATAAATCTGTGTGCTATTACAGCGGCCTTTGCGCTTTCGGCAATTGGTGTAATGTTAGCTTCGTTCATATTAGGCTCTCCCGAATATGGGGAAATCACCGCCGAGGCTTTGTGGCTCCTCGTCGCCGTTGCCGCTGCTTTTTTCGTCATGCAATCGCTGCTGCTCCCGGTGTATTTCAAACTTGGCTATACGAAAGCTAAATTCTTCACAATAGTCCCTTTAATTGCGCTGATGGCGGGCTATGCCGCGGTTTCAGCTTTCGCAAAAGACAGCGGAATCATAAGCGGGATTATTGAATCTATCAGCGCAATAAACAGCGGCTTGTTTGCTGTTTTCGCGGTCTTGGCATTGTGCTTTGTGGTTTTTATTTCGTACCGGCTATCGCTTGCCTTTTATATGAAACGGGAGTTTTAGCAGGCTTTAACGGCACACCTGCTATTCCCCCGGTTTAGATTTCCAAAAATAGGACGATATATAATATATACTCAGCTTCGGGAGGGGAATATGGCCGTAAAGTTCACCAACTCGGTCAATGGCGCCGAAAACGATGCCCACACCGCCAGGACTAATATGATGGACCTTTGGAAGGAGAGCCTTCAAAGGGAGCGGCAAAACAGGCAATCGGCTGTGAAGACCGCTCAAAGCCATCAGGAAGCGCGCGCGGAGCTGGAGCAAAAGCTTCGCAACGGGCAAATGGAATGCCCCACCTGTGCCGCCCGTACTTTTAAAGACCGGTCAGGTGATGGCGGCGTGTCGTTCCAAGCGCCGAAAGCCGTCCCATATTCCACTGCCGGGGCCGTCGTAGCCTCGCATGAGCATGAACATGTGTCAGCCTCTAAATCCGAGGATAGCGAGGATGTAGTTCATGACAGCAAAGTACAGCTTACCTATGCCCGCTGCCCTGACTGCGGCAGGACATATGTATCCGGCGGCAGGACGTCTACCACTTCCCGCCCCGCGTCATACGGGAACGCCAACAATTACAAACCCGGCGGCATGGATATAAAAGTATAAGTAAAGGGGCCAATGATATTATGGACGGTCTCCCTCCTCCCGGTGAATATTTTGCTAACACCATCATGGCGGATTGGCTGCAATGCCGGGATGAGGGGCTGGAGGTGTCCGGCCTTTTGGCACGGGCGCGGTTGCTCTCGGAAGAGCAGTATCTTGATATTCGTAAGTCGTTGGATTTTAACGCGCTCCTGCTCGCCTGCCCGATGCAGGAGGGCTTTGTTTTTTATGAGCCGTCATCCCTGCCGGAGATTTTAGCCGCGCGGCCTGCGCGCCGCCATAAGCTGAACGCCGGGTACAGCCCCGCAACCTGCCGCGACCAGATTTCCGGTGCGTGGCATGGCCTGTCCGGCGGGGGAAAAGATACCGCAAGCGCACGCTTTGAACTTGCGGTGCTGTCCTTACTGCTCATGAAGCGGCATGGGATACACCCCTCGCCAAAGCAAATGCTGGACGGTATGATGGAAAGCATCCCCTACGCGCGGCTTTTCGGGGCGGAGCGGGCCGCATACCGCGCCGGGGCGCTTGGAATTTCGCCGCCCGAAACAGCGCTGTTCCTCAATCCTTGGCGCGAATGGGGCGGCGGGCTTTGCCGCGGCGCGTTCTGGGGCTTTTTGTACCACGGCAGCCCGGAAGCCGCCGCAAGGGCCGCTTATTTTGACCTTAGTGCGGCATATACAAAAAACGGACTCTACGCCGGTATGTTCGCGGCTGCGCTTCTGGCGGCGTCGGCGGCCTGCGGGAATATCCGCGTTGCAATAGAAACCGCAATGGACGAGATACCGCAGTCAAGCCGATTGAGCCATGGGCTTTCGCAGGTATTACAGCTCTGCGATGCGGGCCTTCCGCAGGAAGAAATCGCCGCGCGTATAAGGGGCTTTTATGACCCTTCACCGGGGCAGTATAAATATCACGCGGTCCCCAACGCAATGGCCTGCGCCGCCGCCCTTTTGTACAGTGGATATTGCATGGAAAGGGCAGTGAGCGCTGTCTGCTCCTGCGGTTTCGACAGCGAAACAACCGCCGCCCTTGCGGCATCCGCCATCGGGATGATGACGGGCAAGCAGGCGGCGGAATGTGACAGGCAGGAAAAATTTCCCTCAGGCGTAAGGACCTGCCTTGCCGGGCATGAATGGATATTATTTAACGAATTGGTAAAAGATACTATAGAGCTTATGGGGCTGATCAGCCATTCGTCTTGAGGTTATACAGTATCCCCGGTGCCGGGGTTCTATCCCCGCCCGTAGATAGGTTTTGCCATCACTCGGAAAGGACCCGAAAGAGCCGATTGGCTCTTTCGGGTCCTTTATCGTTAAAATTCGCCGAAAACGCTATGCCTTCAGGCCGGAGGTGATCATGCCTTCCCTTACGTTTTTCTGGCCGATCAGGTACACAAGGAAGGACGGTATGATAAACACGAACGATGCCGCAAGCTGCAATGGCTGGAGTACATTTTCCGGGCGCTGCGGCAGTGAGAAATATGTCCCCATAAGCGTACACGCCAGGGGCCAAAGGTTGCTGCTGAGGAACATGAACGGCCGCATGACATCGCCCCAGGAGAATATAAACTCGAACATGAACACAATAGTTATAACGGGCTTGCACAGCGGCACAAATATGCTCAGCATTATCCGCGGGATGCTTGCGCCGTCTATGCGCGCCGCCTCCATCAGGTCGTTCGGTATGCCCTGTATAAACTGCCTGTAGAGGAAGGTATAGAACGGGCTTCCCGCAAGCCCCAGCACAACCCATATCCAAAAAGAGTTGGTGAGCTTCAGCTGGGAGAATAAAACATACTGCGGGATCAGCGTTGCGGTTTCCGGGATCATCATCAGCGAAATCAGCACCGTGAACCACAGGTTCTTATACGGGGCGTTCAGCCGCGCAAACGCGAACCCGAACATAAAATTCATCACAACAGCAAGCGACACCGCAATCCCGGAAATAAAGAGCGAATGGCTCAAAAACCGGAAAAACGGTATCCTGATAAGCGCTGAGTAATAATTGTCCCAATAGATCCTGTCCTGCGCGAACGGCGAAGTAACCGGCACGCTGATAGGCTCCCTCAATGAGTTGATAAACGCGAAATACACAGGCACAAGGTAGACGACAACCAGAAGGACAACTACGCTATAAACAATAACTCGCTGTACTTTTGCCGATGTTGTGTTAACCATTTATACTGCAGCCCCTTTCTTCTGTGCCCTTGCTTCCCTGCGCAGGCGCCTTTTTTCTTTTTTCGCCCCTATATCGTCCACGTCGGTTTCGTAATGCACCCAATAGCGCTGGGAGTAGAA